>NZ_JAFLWD010000015.1:0-165757 GCF_017316105.1 Candidatus Enterococcus ikei | reverse complement strand
CGGGACATTATATGATAGCGAAGGAAAAGTAATAGAAAGCAACGATGATGGAAATGGTAATAGAGATTTCAAAATAATCAAAGAAGATTTACAATCTGGGATATATTATTTAGAAGTACGAGAGCTTAGGAATACAGGCACGGGTTCATATGTGGTTAGAGTAGATAGAGAGTTAGGACAAGATGAGAATTACGATCATGGAACAGCGGCACTTCTACCAATAAACAAAGATTATCCTGCAGGAATCGACTTTAAAGGAGACAAAGATTATTACAGAATTGAAGTGCCAGAACGCCAAACAGGAACAAGCTATGATAAATATACAATGTATGCAACCGGTGATTTTGATAATTACGGTACACTATACACCAGTGAAGGTGAGGTAGTGGCAAGTGATGATGATAGTAATGGTAATAGAAATTTTAAGATAACTAAAGAAAATTTGAGACCAGGAATATACTATTTAGAAGTCAAAGGTTATGCGGACAGTAAAGTAGGTTCTTATTCTGTTCGAATAGACACAGAAGAAACATTAAAACAAAAACCAATCCGTATCAATTCAACAGGTTCATATTCTGGATCAATAGGGGCCACAGATAAAGAGCAAATCAAACGATATGAATTCTTTGTATGGGATAAACCACAAGGCACTGTCTTCCGTGAACATGAATTCTAATTCAAATCAGATTTATTCGGAACAATGACGCTATTAGATGAGAATCAAAAAAATATTACCACATTAAATCATAATGGACAAGCACTAGATTCAAAAATACTCAAAGAGCTTCAAGTAGGAAAGTATTATTTAGAAGTAAAAACACAAGGAAACTTTTCTTTTAAAATCAATGAACAAAATATTTCTAATGACAGTAACAGAAATTTTAAAGAAGCTAAGTTGCTAATAAAAAATCACTGATACAATTGATTTTGGTGAGGTTTCTAAGTATGCAGGAGACGAAGATTATTTTAAAATCTTTATTCCAAGTTATGAGCATGGAAAATATAACATTCAGTTATCTGGTGATACAGAGGTCATTGGACAGTTATATAATGATCAGGAAGAATCAATCAGTGGAGACTTTAAAAATACTCTAACGAAAAAATTAACCCCAGGTATCTATTATGTTAAAGCTCGTGGAAAAAATGCCAATGTTCGTGGCAGCTATCAAGTGAGTTTTACTGGCGAAGATGCATTTGAAGACGCCATAAACTTACCCTTAAATGAAACTATGCAGGATGATTTGTCAGATGTAAAAGGCGCCCAATACTATAAATTCCAAGTATCTGACGTACAAAAACTAGAATTTTATTTAGCCCATTCAGCCCCCACAACAATCGAAGTTTATGATCAAAATCACAAAAAGATGATTGGTAAAACTTGGGAAACAACAAATCATAAAGTAAGTGGAACATTCCTACCCGGTATGTACTATATAAAAATAGCCAGTAAGTCAGCAACAAAATATAAGCTCTTGATCGATACAGTACAGAGAAACGAAAATCAGATTGAATTAGTTCAAGTGGGAATGAGTATGCAAGTTCATCTAAACGGAGTAGCTAGTCCCGAATTAACACAATTCTTTTATAAACGATTTGGCGCTCGCTCCCTACTCTTACCGGGCTCTTTCTCAGTTCTAGATTTTATGAAAGGTTTAGTAACAGAATGGACAATCAATACAGGTGGGGTGCAAATCTTAGATGCACTCTTTGGAACAGATCGGACAGGCTATCTGAAAGATTGGCAAGGAAAAAGTAAAGAATATGTGCTAGGATTATATGTAGGAGATGCAATCAGTCTCGTTCAAGGAGCAGTCACGCTAGTTGGTGCGGGAATGTTTTTAGTAGGCGGAAACTTAATGGGGATTGCCGGAGCACCATTTACAGGCGGCGCAAGTTTGACGATATGTGCTGTCAGTACTACTGTCACAGTAGCAGCGGCTGTACAAGGTAGTGCAATGGTTATTTCTGCGGCTAAGAATATGAGTAATGGACATCAGTGGGATCCTAGTATATCAAAAGTAACTTCAAAAGAAGCAAGTGATGCAGCGAAGGCTTTAGGATATGATAAGATAAATGAAAAATCACATGGGCAACCAGTTTTTAAAAATAAAAAAAATAATCCCAAATATATCACTCCAGATGTTGATTCTCATAATGGAGGCGTTTGGAAAGGTGCAGATACTTTAGAAGGACTAGGCAGTAAAAAAACTAGAAGTGGAACTTATGATAAAGATTTGAAAAGAATAGGAGATTAAAATGTACAACAGTTGGAGAGTAACAAAGTATAATCCAAAATATAGAAATAGTAAAGGTGTTTATTTGAAAGATGAGTGGACATCAATTACGGATATTGGAAAAGAATTTAATGGTGTTCAATTGACTATGGACATGTATTTAGCTATAGAAAATGCCTACACACAAATTGTATTATCTGCAATGAGCGAATTAAAAATTGAGACATTAAGAATTAAAGAATTAGAAAAGATTGGATTTAAAGAACATTATAAAAATACGGAGAATGAGTTAGAGTCATTATACAATTCTTTAAAAAATGATTTAATTGTCTCTAGTTCACAAATTAGCATGTTGTTAAAATTGATTCTTAGAGAAACAATTTGGTGTAAACTTGTTAGTGAAAATCTTTTTATCCATTTTGGTTATGATTATTATATGTATATTGGAGTGAAAAGTAGTTTACCAAAAACAAACCAGTTAATTAAAAAATCTGGATTGTACCTGGAAAATATTGAATCTCCATATATTGAAGACTAAGTATTTTTAAAATAATATTTAGTTGAGTGAAAAGAAATAAATTTTTATAGAGGTAATTCATAAAAATTGTTACATGATTAGTGAACAACCACTAAATCATGTAACATTTTTTATATCAAAGATTATACTAACCATTCATAGAAAAATAAAATAAAAATTCAACTAACATGAAAACGGTAAATAACTAAAAAAACTCACTGTAATAAGTAAGTAATTTCCTGTTAAATGTTATATGCATTTTCAAAATAAAACGATTGCATTATGATTAAAATAAAATGTATTAAATATGTGTAACAACTAATTTTTGTATAGGAATAAATTAGTTTTTCAAAATAAACCTCTTTATGTAGATGTTTTCAATCTGACATAGATATCACTTTATGATGTCAGTTAATGTAACTTGATTTACAAGTCGATATATTTACATTTCCTAATTATGTAGGTATAATTGCGGAAATACAGCATTGACGGTATCAAAAAAGATTAAATCAGGGAGGGATGGTTTTGACCACCAAAACACAAACAGCAAAAACGTATTTTGAAATGAATCATCAAAAATATTACTATTATGCACTTTCATCATTGGAAAGCTCTGGACAGCAATACATAAATAAATTGCCATACAGTATTCGTGTGCTATTAGAATCGTTGTTGAGGCAGATAAATCATAACGGGATCACAAAAGAACATATTGATCAACTAGCGCAATGGTCTCCAAATCAGCCAAATAAAGGTGAAGTCCCATTCAAACCAGCTCGAGTGATTCTACAAGATTTTACGGGAGTTCCAGCAATCGTTGATCTAGCCTCATTACGAAAAACAATTGCTGATTTCGGCGGAGATCCCACTAAAATAAATCCAGAAGTCCCAGTTGATTTAGTGGTCGATCACTCAGTTCAAGTGGATGTTGCTGGGGTGAAACAAGCGCTACAATTAAACATGAAAATGGAATTTCAACGCAATCAAGAACGTTACCGTTTTTTAAGTTGGGCACAAAAAGTCTTTGATAATTATCGTGTCGTACCTCCTGCAACTGGGATCGTTCATCAAGTTAATATTGAATATTTAGCATCTGTTGTTACGCAAAATAAACAAGAAGATGGCACAATTTTACTTTATCCTGACACACTAGTTGGGACAGATTCTCATACAACAATGGTCAACGCACTAGGTGTTTTGGGATGGGGTGTTGGTGGAATTGAAGCTGAAGCCAGTATGCTGGGTGAGCCGTCTTATTTTCCTATTCCAGAAGTTGTTGGCGTCCGTTTCATCAATGAACTATCCCAAGGAGCGACAGCAACAGACTTAGCTTTAAAAGTGACTCAAGTATTAAGAGAACAAAAAGTTGTCGGGAAATTTGTCGAATTCTTTGGCGCAGGATTAGTTCATTTAAGTTTAGCTGATCGGGCGACAGTAGCAAATATGGCGCCAGAATATGGAGCAACATGTGGCTTTTTCCCTGTAGATGATGAGACGATTCGTTATCTGCGACTAACAGGAAGGGAAGATCAAGCTGTAGCAATAGCTGAGCGCTATCTAAAAGAAAATCAATTGTTCTATGATCCGATAAACGATCAAGAACCTAATTATACAAAAGTGATCGAAATCGATCTAAGTATGATCGAAGCAAACCTAGCAGGACCCAAAAGACCACAGGATTTGATTCCTTTGTCAAAAATGAAAACAGCGTTTGAACAAGCTGTGAAAGCGCCAGAAGGATTACAAGGATTTGGTCTTTCTGAAGAGCAGCAGAAACAAAGCATCAGTTTAGATTTGGACGACGTTCATCATCAATTAAAACCAGGTGCCCTGGCAATCGCAGCAATCACATCTTGTACGAATACCTCTAATCCATTCGTGATGTTAAGCGCAGGTTTAGTAGCTAAAAAAGCTGCAATTCTAGGCTTGAATGTACCAAACTATGTAAAAACTTCCTTAGCTCCAGGGTCAAAAGTTGTGACAGCGTATTTAGAAAAAGCAGGTTTATTGCCTTATTTAGAACAATTAGGTTTCCATTTAGTTGGCTACGGTTGTACGACTTGTATTGGAAATTCAGGAGCATTAAAACCTGAAGTTGAAGCAGCCATCAAAGAAAATGATTTGCTAACATCAGGTGTCTTAAGCGGAAATCGTAATTTTGAAGGACGTATCCATCCACTAGTTAAAGCTAATTATTTAGCTTCTCCGCCCTTAGTTGTTTTATACGCTTTAGCAGGAACTGTGGATATTGATGTGTTTAACGAACCGATTGGAATTGGCGAAAATGATATTCCAATTTATTTTAATGATTTATGGCCGACTAGAGACGAAATTCAAGCGTTGATCGATCAATGTGTCACACCTGAATTGTATAAACAAGAATATGCACGGGTTTTTAGTGATAATGAAGAATGGAATCAGATTGAAACAGATGCTGAAGCTTTATATGCTTGGGAAGAAACATCTACCTATATTGCAAATCCGCCTTATTTTGAAGGAATGACGAAAGAAAGAGAACCGAGAAAGCCTTTAAAACAATTAGCTGTGTTAGCAAAATTTGGTGATTCGGTTACAACAGATCATATTTCACCAGCAGGAAGTATTCAAAAAAATAGTCCAGCAGGTCAATATCTGATTGAACGAGGTGTTGAAGTTCGCGAATTTAACTCTTATGGAGCCAGACGTGGTCACCATGAAGTGATGATGAGAGGAACACTAGCCAATATTCGGATTCGTAATCAGTTAGTTCCAGGTACAGAAGGCGGATATACTGTATTTGCTCCAACAAAAGAAAAAATGGCGATTTATGATGCTGCGATGAACTACCAGAAACAAGGCACTAAATTAGTCATTCTTGCGGGTGATGATTACGGTATGGGTTCATCAAGAGACTGGGCAGCTAAAGGCGTGCAGTTGCTTGGTGTGGAAGCTGTAATTGCCAAAAGTTATGAGCGGATTCATCGTTCTAATTTAGTGATGATGGGTGTCTTGCCGTTACAATTCAAATCAGGTGAAGATGCGGATAGCTTAGGACTAACAGGAACTGAGTCATTCGACATTGATATTGATGAAACAAAAGGCATTTTAGATAATGTAACAGTCACTGCGACTAAACAAAATGGAGAAAAAATTCAATTTGAAACGATTCTTCGTTTTGATTCAGCGGTTGATATCACGTATTACCAGAACGGTGGAATTTTGCCGATGGTGATTCGTAAGAAACTTCAAAGTTAATTTTAACTAAGAAAAAAAATATGAGATAAAGTGACATGAAGGTTGTTATTTTACTTATCTCTAGCTAGATGGGCTAGTCTTTCGGAAAAAAGATAACTGATGACTGAGGTGCTCTTTACCTCAGTCATCAGTTCCTATATTTCAGTCGAGACAGAACGATCCCTAAAATAAGGAGGTACTTGGATGGAGATTCACAAAGGCTTAGAAGGTGTTGTTGTTTCTGAAACAAAAATCAGCTCGATCGTAGAGAATCAGCTGTTGTTTGCAGGCTATAATATTGATGATTTAGTAGCTGAAAATGTTCAGTTTGAAGAAGTTATTTATCTCTTATGGTATTTGAAAATACCGACAAATCAAGAATTACAGAAATTTAAACGAGACTTATCTGCTCAAATGCCAATAGCAGAGACGATCATTACTTGTTTAAAAATTCAAACACGTCAGAATCTTCACCCAATGAGTGTTTTGCGATCAACGATTTCATTATTAGGTGTGTTTGATCCGAATGCAGAAGAGACAGATGAACGATCGGCGTATCAGCAAAGCATTTCTTTACAAGCGAAAATGCCGACAATCATTGCAGCGTATGCACGTTTGAGAAAAGGGCTTGATCCAATTCCTCCGAGAAGTGATTTGTCAATGGCGGCAAATTTTCTTTATATGTTAACAGGAGTTGAAGCGGATGAAGTACAAGTTGCGGCAATGAATCAAGCGTTAGTGCTACATGCGGATCATGATTTAAATGCCAGCACTTTTGCGGCTCGAGTCTGTGCTTCTACGTTGTCAGATGTTTATTCATGCATTACTGCTGCGATTGGTTCTTTAAAAGGACCGCTACATGGCGGTGCCAACGAAAAAGTATTTGACATGTTAAAGGAAATTGATTCTGAAAATTTAAATGTGGAAGAGTATCTAAATCAAAAGTTAGATCGTAAAGAAAAAGTTATGGGCTTTGGTCATCGGGTATACAAAACTGAAGATCCAAGAAAAAAACATTTAAAAAAATTGGCAAAAGAACTAACTACTTTGACCCAAAAAGAGCAGTGGTATTTTTTATCTTGCCAAGTTGAACGCTATTTAAAAGAGACCAAAGGCTTGATTCCAAATGTCGATTTTTATTCTGCTACGGTTTATCATTGCCTGAATATTGATAGTGATTTGTTTACGTTGATTTTTGCGATGAGTCGAGTTTCTGGCTGGTTAGGCCACATTGATGAACAGAAAAAAGAAGATTGCCTAATACGACCACGCTCACATTATATTGGTCCAAAGCAGTTGAAATATAGTGATTTGAACACGACATTACATTCGGGAGGCATGGAAGCATGAAAAATGGAGAGAAAGTTGTGTTGGAAAACGGAAAACTAGAGGTTCCTAACTTTCCAATTATTCCTTTTATTGAAGGGGATGGGATTGGTCCAGAAATTTGGCAAGCTGCAAAAAAAGTGTTTGATACAGCTGTAGATAAAGCTTATAAAGGAACCCGAAAAGTGGTCTGGCATGAAGTTTTAGCAGGAGAGAAAGCATTTAACGAAACAGGAAGCTGGTTGCCAGATGAAACATTAGAAACGATCAAAACGCATCTTGTAGCAATCAAAGGTCCGTTGACGACACCGATTGGTGGAGGTTTCCGATCATTAAATGTAGCGTTGAGACAAGAATTAGATTTATACATTTGCTACCGACCAGTCCGATATTTTGAAGGGGTACCTTCACCATTAAAGCATCCAGAAACGACCGATATGATGATTTTTCGAGAAAATACGGAAGATATCTATGCAGGTATTGAATTTCCAGCTCAAAGCCCAGAAGCTGAAAAAATAATTGCTTATTTAAAAACAGAATTTGGTGTAAATAAAATTCGCTTTCCAGAGACCTCAGCAATTGGTATTAAACCTGTTTCTAAAGAAGGAACGGAACGCTTAGTTCGAGGCGCCATTGAACATGCGCTAAAAAATAAACGTAAATCAGTAACGTTGGTCCATAAAGGTAATATCATGAAGTTCACCGAAGGCGGATTTAAAAGCTGGGGGTATGCTCTAGCTGAAAAAGAATTTGGAGATAAAGTTTTCACTTGGAAAAACTATTTGCAAATAAAAAATGAAGTAGGTAAAGCACAAGCAGATCAGCAGTTACAAGAAGCAGAGAGCGCAGGGAAATTGATTATTAAAGATCGAATCGCAGATATCTTTTTACAAGATATTTTATTGCATCCTGAACAGTATGATGTGATTGCTACGCTTAATTTAAATGGAGATTATATTTCAGATGCTCTAGCAGCACAAGTTGGGGGTGTGGGGATTGCACCTGGGGCAAACTTGAATTTGGAAACGGGACATGGTATTTTTGAAGCGACTCATGGAACAGCGCCAGAGTTCGCTGGATTAGATCAATTGAATCCTTCATCGTTATTATTATCGGGTGCATTGATGTTTGATTACTTAGGCTGGTCAGAGGTCACTCAGTTGATTACTAAAAGCATTGAAGAAGCGATAGTAAATAAAACTGTGACTAAAGATTTTGCAGATCAAATGCAAGGAGCAACTTTATTGAGCTGTTCGAGATTTGGAGAAGAGTTAATTAGACTGATTGAAAGTAATTAAAAATGTGGATGGGACAGAAGTGTTTAACTTCTTATTTATCGAGGTTACTTTTGTCCCACACACATTTTTTTGTATAAAAAAACCTGACGATTATTCGTCAGGTTTTGAATTTACTAAAGTTAAGTTAATTACGCTTTGTTAACGTTAGTAGCTTGAGGACCACGTTGGCCTTCTTCAACGTCGAAAGTCACTGCTTGACCTTCTTCTAAAGTTTTGAATCCGTCGCCTTGGATAGCTGAGAAATGTACGAATACATCGTTACCGTTTTCTGCAGTGATAAATCCAAAACCTTTGTCTGAGTTAAACCATTTTACTGTACCTGTTTCCATAATAAAAATCCTCCTTGTGTTAAACACATATTTTGCAATTACTTGAAAGGTGAAAATGTGGAAGATGTTTATTTGAAACAGCTACACATATATTACCGACCAAAAACTACTCTCTTATAATAGCATATTTTAGCACTCTTGACTAGTGATATCTCTCTTAAAAATAAAAATTTGTTAAGAAATGAAGATTAATTGTCAAAAAAAATTTATTTCTGTTATAGTATAGAAGTATTAAGCGTTAGATATGAAAGTAATGATAGATTTATATCGTAGAAATCTATTCCGAAGGCGCAGCCTTGGAGCTGCATAGATTTGAAAGTAGGAAGGGTTCAGATTGTTTAGATGAGAATAAGGTTATCCTTACTAATAGATAGTTTACACATGGTTTATAGCTAAGAAAATATTTAATCCACTTAATTAAAGTGCCGCTCAACGTATCTGTTGAGCGGCTCTTGTCCATTAATCGGTTAATAACGTAGGACAGCTAACAATGTTTTTTCATCTGGTGAAGCTTTTTGATCTAATACAAACACTTTTCCACCAGTTCTAAGAACGTTGTCTGTTACTTTATTCAACACTTTTCGACGGTCAAATTCTTCTGTCGACATTTCAGTTGTTTCGTTCACAAAATTAGCAGTAGATATGAAGAAATGAGATACTTTTCCTTCATCAGATGCAGGGACGATATCAACAAGCTGATCGACAAATTTTTTGTCTAATAGCTGATTATAAGCGGTTGTTTCGATTGTTTCTAATTCTTGATTGATTTTATGTGCGCCTTTTTCGATATCCTGAAAAGAAACTTGTGCAGGAGAAAGAGGGACTGACGCATCTGTTATTAGATAAGGATTTTTAGCTATTTTTTTAAATAATGTTTGATTTTCTGGTAAAGCGTATAGACGAATTGGCAAGTTATCGGAGTTGACAAATGTGTCTTTTAAATAATTATCGATTGCTTGATAATAGTTTGTCCAGTCAATTTTTACTTCCTCATCTTTTGTATTGACTCCGTGATAAGCAACGCCTTCTTTAGACGAACCGTTATAACCAGTACCGCCTTGAATAGAGTAGTTCATACTGCCGCCAGTTAGTTCATCACCTAAAGTACTAACTAAATCAGTCGGTGCATCAGCAGGTAAATCAACAGCTTGTACTCGATTATTTTCAACGAAATAAAGTTGCATAGAATCACGATTTAAAGCCATTAAATAATAACGATAGTTAAATTGATTGTTTTTAATGATGCCTAAAAGATAAGGACGATCGTCAACATAATATTGGTTGTCGACAAGTACATTTAAGCGGTGAATGAAAATATCTTTCTCACTTATGATGATTGATACGCTTTTTGTGGCATTTCGCCAAAAAGAAGAATCGGCAAGTAAAGCATCGATTTTATCTTGGAATGGTGCCCAAGATAAATCGGTATATTTTTTTTCGAAACGGACTTTCGCAGCTTTCGCAAAATTTTTGAACGATAAAGAATCTTTTTCGACATCTTGATGAGCGACATGAGTATTTAGAATAAATGTTACAAAGGGACCTTGAACTTCGTCAGAGAATAGAACAGATAAATTGTCTTTTTCTTGGTCTAACATAATACATTCCTCCTGTAATGAAACATTTTATTGCTACTAATAAAAGTGTAGCACAGGCATATAAATGTTGGAACTAATATGGTTTGGAAAAATACTATCTAAAGGGAAACGTAAAATGTTGTTCTATGAGTAATTCCTCATGGTTTTTTTATGAAATACAAAATAGAGGTTCATTTTTATTTTAAATAGAGATGCTAATATGTCCTCATGCCAATTATCCCGAATTGGTTTTTCATACTTACTCCTACCAAGAGTAAATAACAACCTTCATTTCCACCACAGACGACGGTCGTGGTGGTTTTTTTGTATAAAATATAGCTAACTACACAAAAAGAGAGGGAAACGATCAGCATAAAACATCTGATTTTAGTTTCACTCTCTTTTTTTTATCACAACGCCTCAATAAACCGATTCGTTCGAAATAACCGTGCTTCTAAATTTGTTCCCAATTCAACAGCCGCATGTTGCCCTTTACCGCTAAACTTATACCGAATAGCATCCGCATTTGTTTTAGCTGCAATATAAGAAACGCCAAAATTAGCCTGCATCGTATGGATCAAACGAATATAAAGGGCGCTTTCTGAGATTCTAAAATGGGTTGAAAGTTGAGATAAATTCCAGCCTTCTTTTAGAAAACGAAACAAAACGACATCTGGAATAAGAATTGCAGAAGCACCAATATTTGCTTGAAACTCATGAAGCACTTCATTATACGAATAGTGCAAACTACGATCTGTATCAGTAAAAATCGTCTCATTTTCAGTCATATGAAACAAATAGTGAGTGATCTCATGACTGATCGTAAAATTCTTTCTTTTTTCGCTCATATTTTGATTATAGCCAATCGTTGTTTCTAAAGAGTCCTTAACGATCATACCAGAAATACGATCTCTTGCGACACCATCAAATGGAAAACTGCGCATTGAAACTCCCTTAGATTTTACGAAATCCCAAAGATAAGAACAGTCGTAATTTTCATAACCGATATTATTTGCGACCATTATCGCTGAGATATAATCGTTTATTTTATCTGAAAAACTAAGATATTCATCAATTTGCTCTGTCATCCAATCACGCCTTGTCGTCTTGTTTTAATTCTCGTTCACGTTCGATTTCAGATCTTCTAAAACGAAGAAAACGATCCACTTCATCTTTCAATTCATCTACTTCATCTTCAGACAAACCCTCTGTGTTCATCCGAAACATGATTTGAGAAGAAAGCTTTTCTTCTTGAGCCGTTTCTTCAATAGAAGAAACATTCGATCTTCCTAATAAATAATCCGTAGAAACGTCAAAATAATCAGCTACTTTTTGGATATTTTCAATTTTGGGCGAAGAACTATCCCAGCGGCGAATTTGACCATTAGATATCCCGACATTTCGTTCGATTTCAGCAAAAGTCACTTTTTTCTTATCAGCCAATTCTTTGATTCTGTAAGTTAAACTCATGTTTTTCAACCTTTCATAAGCTTATATGAGGAAAATATTAGCCTTTAAGCTATTTTTTGTTGACAATTAGCTTATAAACTATTATTATGTTCTTACAAGCTAATTTATCAGTGAATAGTTAAGCAAGGCCATTCTAGCGATCGTTCTCTAAGAAAGAAAGCGGCGGAAATAGAACAGAGCTTATTTAACTATACTTATATGATAGCGTAAATGCTATTTTTAGTCAACGATTTTATTATATATTAGCTAATTCACTAAAAAGGAACGATAAAAAGAAAGGAGTAAAGAATAATATCTACCCAAAAACAAAAAATTTTACCTTATTAGTTAAATTTAGCAGACAGACAAATAGTTAAGAAGACCAGAAGAATTATTAAAATCAAAAGTTCAATAAAACAGTGAATAAAAAAGGAGAGGATAAAAGATGCTACTATTTCCCGAAATTGATCGAAAGAAAACCAAGAAAAATGTTCATGATTTACTACAAACATATCGTGCGTTAGTCCGAATGGCTGGTGAGAAACATTCACCCAAAATAACTGCTGCTTACACTTTTGAGATGAACAAAACAGACGGACGATTCATACAAAAAAATGAAAACACAATCGACCGAAAATATCTTGCTGAAGTTGAATTAGTAAAGATTATAGATGCCATCAATCAACTGGATGCATATGATAGACAGCTATTATACGACAAATATATGGACCGAAATTTTACTACCAATATTGCAATTTACATGAAGCATCATATGAGTGAAAGTAAATTTTATCGAGAGTTAGATAAGGCAATGATTTGTTTCGCTGAATCATATGAAAGTGGGAAATTATTGATAGAAAAGTGACATTATTATGGGAGAAATCCGGTAGTTTGCCAACTCGAAAATAGCATAGACTATAAACATACCGCTAGTTAAAAAGTGTTCAACCAACATTGATACGAGGCATTTAAATTAAACTAGCGGATACATGGATAAAACAAATATTTTAGCTAAATAATGAAAAAGGTGGTAATTATGAAGATGTTTGAGTATTTAGATCGTTTTTTAGTAGATGCGGATCACAAAGCAATTTATGTGTTAACGTTGATTTGTATTGCTATGATCATTGATTTTTTAAGCGGCAGCCTAGCAGCAAAAATCAATCCAAAAATAAACTTTTTAAGTAAAGTCGGTATTAACGGAATTTTACGCAAAGTAGCAAGTATGGTGCTGTTGATGTTTTTTATTCCCTTGGCACCGTTGATTCCTGGAGGTGCAGGAGTTGGATTGATTTATGTTTTATACGTAGGCTATCTGTTGATGGAATTGAAATCGATTCTTGAAAATTATAAAAAAATGGGAATCGGAACAGAATTGTTTGAAGACTTTATCAAGAGTATCAAAAGTGGCAAAGAAGAAGATTAAACGCAAGTAGAATTACTGCGTGTATAAAAAAATGAAACTGCGCATAGATTATTCTACGACAGTTTCATTTTTTTTATATTTTTCTAGCCTTAAATGAGCGGTACAAAGTCAGTCCTAAAGCTGTTAAACACAAAATAAAAGAACCTAGGAAAGTAATTCTCATACCAAAAATAAAGATATCTGGCCGTGTACTGATAAAGGTAGTCACACGTTGACCATAAACCGCACTCATCGCATTATATAAAATCGTTGTAGCCAAAGCAATTCCTAAAACCATTCCCAAATTACGGGCAAAAGAATTCATACTTCCAGCAACACCCAAATCTTCTTTGGCAACACTGCTCATGACCGTTGTGTTGTTCGGCGATTGAAACAGCGCATTTCCTAAACCCATGATGGCAGTGGCTAAAATATAATACCAAAGCGGGGTTCCTTGGTTTAAAAACATATACATCAAAGACGTAATCGATAACAAAACTAATCCGGCTAAAGTTAAAATTTTCGTCCCGATCTTGTCTGTCAAAAAGCCGCTGATAGGCGCTCCTACAACCATTAATAAAGGAAAGACCATCATCAACATACCAGCTTTACTAGCAGGTAATCCACGAGCATTTTGTAAATAAAATGGAATCACGACATTAACAAAAAAATTGGATGAAAAGATTAAAACAGCTGTAATCAAACTCATTGTAAAGATTTTGTTCTTAAATATCGAAAACGTGATCAAAGGATGACTGACTTGTTTTTCTATTTTCAAGAAAATAATGAATGAAAGCAATGCTAAAGCAAACAATACAATAGATAAAACAGCATTAAAACCAATTTCCTGACCGATAAAAATTGCACCAAAGAAAGTCATAATAAATACTGCAAACAAACTAAATCCAAGCATATCAACTTTTTTGCCGCTTTTAATAATATCTTTTGGTAAGAACTTTTCACCAATCAAAATAGTAATGATTCCTACAGGAACATTGATCCAAAAGATATAAGGCCATGAAAAATGAGAAAGAATCAATCCGCCGATTCCAGGTCCTGCAATTGACCCAAGAGAGACAAAGGCGCCAATCGAACCTAACGCTCGACCACGTTCCTTAAAGGGAAAAACTTCTGTGATGATCCCTGAATTTGTAGCCATGGTCATGCTTGAACCAATTCCCTGAACAATTCGAGCAAATAAAAGAAAAGCCAGCGACTGATTGAATCCGCAAAGTAATGAACCAATCGTAAAAATAACCGTACCAATCCGATATACTTTGATCTTACCAAAACTATCTCCGATTTTCCCAAAAAGTAATAAACAAGCACAGACGATCATCAGATAAATTGAAACGATCCATTCTGATTGATTCATCGGCACATTCATATCTTTGGAAATCGTCGGCAATGCTATATTTACAATGCTGGCATCTAATGTGGACATGAAAGTGAACATTGCCACCGAAACTAAAATCCACCAACGATTTTTTTGCACTTCTGTATTTTCTTGAAAACTATTCACTGTTTCCATCTATCCATCTCCTTTAAAAATGTAAATAGTTTATCTCATTTGCTTCTATCGTTTATCTGTACTTCATAAGAATAGGTACAAACGCGTAGAACATTTTATACGATCGAAACAAAACGTAGTAATCGTTTCAGATTCCATCATATATCATACTCCTTTTTCTGAAAAAATGTCAGTAAAAAAATAATGAGGACAATTTCATTGAATTTTGAGTGATTGATCGTAAATAGAGATAGAAATGTATTTGTTTATTTTTTACTTCTGTTACAATAAAAAAAGAATAACTGTACTAAAATGTAGAAATTTTTGGTATACTTTTTAAGTGAAGTCAATCAGCAAGGAAGTTATAACTGTTTCAGTAGATGATTTCCTTGGATTAAAACAGATCAGTTGTCCAGAAACAGATCTTTTCTGATTTTTATTAATAAGCAATGATTATAGAAATTAGAACAAATGCATAGATGCTTAAGAATATAGATGATTAATCTAGTGATACAAATTGTCCCACAACACTTTTAATTGAGGAGGATATTATGGCTACGAAACATGATCAAATATTAAAATATATTGAAGGATTGCCGATTGGCGATCGTATTTCCGTTCGAAGCATCGCAAAAAATCTTGGTGTTAGTGAAGGAACGGCTTATCGAGCAATCAAAGATGCTGAAAATATTGGTTTAGTGTCAACGATCCAGCGTGTAGGAACGATCAGAATTGAACGGAAATTAAAAAAACATATTGAAAAACTGACATTTGGCGAAGTTGTTCGAATCATCGAAGGCGATGTTTTAGGTGGCTCATCTGGTTTGGACAAAGTCTTAAATAAGTTTGTGATTGGTGCAATGACTGAAAAGGCGATGACAAGATATATTACACCAGGCTCATTGATGATTGTTGGTAACCGTCAAGGAGTTCAAAAATTAGCGTTGGAAAATGGGGCAGCAGTTTTAATTACGGGTGGATTTGATACAGAAATCGAAATTGCTGAGCTTGCTGATGAGCTAGAAATGCCTGTATTAAGAACAACCTATGATACATTTACGGTAGCGACAATGATCAACCGAGCGTTGAGTGATCAATTGATCAAAAAAGACATTATGTTGGTCAGCGATATATATACGAGCTTAGAAAAAACCAATTATCTATATTCAACGAATACAATTGCCGATTACCAAGAACTATCAGAAAATACCCATCATTCACGTTTTCCAGTGGTCAATAAAAGTCTGCGTTTAGTTGGAATTGTTACGGCTAAAGATGTTTTAGGTAAAGCGGAAACGTTAACGATGGATAAAGTCATGACCAAAGATCCGATCGTTGTGAAAAAAATGATGAGTGTAGCCAGTGTTAGTCATCAAATGATTTGGGATGGCTTGGAAGTAATGCCAGTCGTTGAAGATGATTTATCTTTAGTTGGTTTTGTGTCTAGACAAGATGTGATGAAAGCCATGCAGCTAGTTCAGCGGCAACCACAAATTGCAGATACGATTTCTGATCAAATTTCCGGTGAAGTAATGCCCATCGAAGATGGTAATAAAGGAGAAGCACCTCAATTTAAGTTTTCTGTTGCACCGCAAATGGTCAACAGTGTGGGGACGATTTCTTTTGGAGTATTGAGTGAAATTATTGCAAATGTAACTCAGCGTACGATGATCACTAATCAAAGAAGAAATGTCTTGATCGAACAAATGAGTTTGCATTATTTGCGTTTGATTCAATTAGAAAGTGAGTTGGATATCCGTCCGAAAGTGTTAGAGATTGGGCGTCGTTCAGCAAAATTAGACATTGAAGTTTATTTGGAAAATGCGCTTGTTGCTAAAGCAATTGTTGTGTGTCAAGTAATGGAGCGCACTTAGGAGGAAATAGAGCATGGATGTTGTAAAAGAAATTTTAACGAAAATCAAAGCGTATCAAACAATCATTATTCATCGTCATCAACGACCAGATCCAGATGCGATTGGTTCCCAAGTAGGCTTAGCAGAAATTTTGAGAGCGAGCTTTCCAGATAAAAATATTTATCAAGCAGGCGGTCCTGTTGAAGGCTTGGAATTTTTAGCTGAAATGGATACAGTCTCAGATGAGACGTATCAAAATGCTTTAGTTATTGTTACTGACACAGCTAATTCTCCTAGAATCAGTGATGATCGTTATCAATTAGGCGCTGAATTAATCAAAATCGATCACCATCCTAACGATGAACCTTATGGGGAGTTAGTTTGGGTCAATACGAAAGCAAGCAGCTGTAGTGAGATTATTGCAGATTTTTATGATCTTAATCAAGATGAGCTGATCATGAATGATAATGCCGCACGTTTACTATATGCTGGAATCATTGGCGATACGGGTAGATTTTTATACCCGTCAACAACGCCGCATACTTTAGAAGTAGCAGCTAAATTGATGAGATATGAATTTAACGTAGCAGAACTAAATCGTGAATTGGAACAAATTCCTATGAGTGTAGCGAAATTAGCTGGATATGTGTATCAAAATATTAAAGTAGACGAGCATGGAGCAGCTATGGTGATTCTGCCTCAATCTTTACTTGATGAATACGGCATCGTTGATTCAGAGACGGCTGCAATTGTCTCTTTACCTGGTGTGATCGATGAAGTATTAGCATGGGGCATTTTTGTAGAGCAGCCAGAAGGTTATTACCGAGTACGCTTACGCTCAAAAGGGCCTGTAATCAATGAGTTAGCCAAAAAACATCATGGTGGTGGGCATCCGTTAGCAAGTGGGGCCAATGCTAAAGACATAGAAGAAATAAACGAAATTTATAATGAAATTCAAACACTTTGCGAAAAATTTAAAAAATAACAACTGAAAGCATTTACATTCATTTGAAAATCCGTTATACTAGGGTCAGTTAAATAGTGGATAGTGATTGTTTTAATACAAGCTAAACCTAATTATGCCAAATCTTTTTATTTGGTGTAGTTGGGTTTTTTCTTTTTTAATGAGAAAAAATTGTTCACTAGTTAGCAAAAAAAAGAAAATATGGATAATTAAAAAAGGAGAGAGAATGATGAAATTTAAAAAAATGTTTGTTGGTGTGGCGATGTTATCGATGGTTTTAGCGGGGTGTGGTAGTAATGAAACCGCAAAAGAAGAAAAGAACACTGATACAGCTAAGAAAGATAATACTGAAGTGGTGATTTATCTTGCCAGACATGGGAAAACAATGTTGAATACTGTCGATCGGTCTCAAGGTTGGATCGATGCGCCACTAACTCCTGCAGGCGTTGAAGTTGCTGAACAGTTAGGTAAAGGATTATCTGATGTTAAATTTGATAAAGTAGTTACGAGTGATAGTGGACGAGCAATCGAAACAGCTGAACTGGTATTAAAAAATAACGGACAAGAAAAATTAACGAAAGAAATGACAAAAGACAAACGTTTAAGAGAATATAATTTTGGCACCTATGAAGGCTTAATGAATGAAGAAATGTTAACAGCAGTTGCTAAAGAACAAGGCAAAACATATGAAGAATATAATGAGTGGATGAAAGAAGTCGGTTTTTATAAAGGAATCATCGATTTTGCTGATGTCTTATCTGATTTAGATAAGAAAAATGTTGAAGAAGGCGTGAACTGGCCAGCAGAAGATAGTAAAACAATCGTTGCTCGTTTAACAGCTGGGCTAGATGATCTCGTGAAAGATGCCGAAAAAGAAGGCGCAAGCAATGTCTTAGTTGTGTCTCACGGAATGAGTATTATTACGTTATTAGGTGAATTAGATGAAAATGCAGATTTGCCAGATGGCGGATTGAAAAACGCGAGTGTCTCAAAAGTAACGTACAGAGATGGTAAATATACAGTTGATAGCGTAAATGATCTTTCCTATGTAGAAAAAGGCAAAGAAAGTAAATAATCTTCCAAAAGTATCAGTCATAAAATTCCCTTATAAAATGGGTCTTTCCTTTCCTGTGGAAGTACGATAAAATGAATTGACAACAATTTGAAGGAAAGCTGTTATTTTTACTTAGTAGGAATAATAGCTATCAGATCTATTAAAAGGAGAATTTAAATGGAAAATTTACCAAGTTGCCCACAATGTAGCTCAACTTACACTTATGAGGATCGCGGCATGATGATTTGCCCTGAATGCGGACACGAATGGTCACCGACAGATGTAGCAGAAGACACAGCAGCAGTTATCAAGGATTCCAATGGGAATGTCTTAGCTGATGGCGATAATGTAACGGTTATTAAAGACTTGAAAGTCAAAGGCGCAAGCGGTGCAATCAAACAAGGAACAAAAGTCAAAGGCATTCGTTTAGTCGTTGATGCAGCTGATGGACATAATATTGATTGTAAAGTTGAAGGCTTTGGTCCAATGAAGTTAAAATCTGAGTTTGTGAAGAAGAATTAAAGCTTAGGTCTACGAAATATAAGGTATTAATTTTTAGAGGGTGTCTGAATTTTACTTCAGGCACCCTGTTTTTTATGATTCGATTAAAATAACGGAAATTTTAGTTGATACAGTAATAAAAAAAACGATAGCTAGAAGAAAAATTTTCTAGCCATCATTTTATTCTCTAATATTGTGGCTAGTTGGAATCATCTCGAAATGACTGCACTCTCTTAACACCACGCCAAAGATTCACAACAGCTAAAACACCGCCTAAAATAAGTGGGGCCCATAATAATTCTGGTGAATAATTCAAATTGTTTAGTTGCTCAGTGGAATGATTTTCCTCTAAAGTCCACAATCCTTGGAGCACTTGAAAGCTAAACGCCATCATAAAAGTAGCAATCAATAAAAGCACAAACCCAATATAATGGATCTTACTTTTTTTCCGAATAATAGCAAATGCAACGTATAAAAAAAGTAAAAAGATAGGAACGCCAAAAGCAAAGTATGGATTTAACATAAAAAAGCCTCCGTATGTAAAAATTGACTAATAAAATTAGTTAGAAGTACTATTGATTATAGCTCTATAATTCAATCATACTGCAATTTTTCCAATTTGCAAAATATATTTTTTCTTAAAGCTGTAGTTGTTAGAAATGACAAAGCTCTTGTTTTCTACTACACTAAAGAAGAAGGAGTGAACTACCATGTCAGTATATGCAGCACCAATCAAAACAGCGTTAATTGTCTTTCCTTTTTTAGCGTTTGCGATTTCATTTGTTCTTGTTATTCGTGAATACCGAAAATATGGGACCTTTTTATTCAGAAGAGCACTTATTCTTTATTCATTTGTTTTCTATTTATTATGTGCATATTTTTTAATTATTTTACCATTACCATCTCGAGCTGAGGTAGCGCAATATACTAGTCAGTATTTGGAATTGCGGCCATTTTATTTTGTCAGTCGATTTTTACAGGAAACGGTGCTAAATGTTCATGATCCGAGTACTTTTGTGCCAGCGCTTAAACAAGGTGTTGTGTTGGAACCCTTTTTCAATATTTTGTTGTTAGTACCGTTTGGTGTGTACTTACGTTATTATTATAAATTTTCATTTAAAAAAGTTGTTTTAGCAAGTTTTCTCTTGTCGCTATTTTTCGAGTTGACCCAATTGAGCGGATTGTATTTCATTTATCCGAGACCTTATCGTTTAGCCGATGTCAATGATTTGATCAATAATACCTTTGGCGGAATGGTGGGCTATGCGATAACACCGATGCTGACGTTTTTATTTCCAACAAGAGATGAATTGGATGAAGTGGCTTATGAAAAAGGACAATCCGTCAGTTTGTTCAGGCGTTTTGTGGCTTTTTTGATTGATTGGTTTGTGATTTCAATCATTCAGACAATTGTAATGTTTCTTCTAAATCTAATTCCTCAATACAAACAATGGTTTGCAGGATATCCTGCATTAGAAGGACAAGTTTGGTTTTTCATTATGGTATTCTTAGTGTTTATGTTACTGCCGAAAATTACGAATGGCGAAACGATCGGCAAGAAAGTTGTGCGTATTCAAGTAGTGGAAGAAGGGCATGAAAAAATTCGTTTTAAGGCTCTATTTATTCGGTACGGGTATTTGTATTTTGTTTATGGTCTGATTAGTTCATACATGACAAGTCCAGCCGATTTGTTGAATTCGGATAATCGGATGCTGCAGCTAGTCAGTTTTATGTTATTTATGTTTTGTTCATTTTTATTGTTGCTGTTTTTCATCAACATTTTATATGTACTAATCAGAAAAAAACGTCGGCTATTTTATGAAAAAGCGAGTCATACCTATACAATCAGTACAATAAAAAGAGAGAAAAATACAGAAAATCAATAAGGGTTTGCACTTTTTGTGGTATAATGCATGAGGACTTACACAACAAGTTTGAAAGAGGTGAGGTAAATGAGTTCATTTAAACAATTTCAATTCAACGATTTTATCATGGAAGCATTAGCGGATAAAGGGTTTGAACAACCAACAGAAGTACAAGAAAAATTGATTCCTGTCATTAAAAAAGGCAAAAGTGTTATCGGGCAATCTCAAACCGGAAGCGGAAAGACCCATACATTTTTATTACCATTGATGAATAAAGTAAATCCTCAATTGGATGAAGTACAAATTCTGATCACGGCACCTAGTCGAGAGTTAGCGAATCAAATTTATCAAGAAGCGAATCAAATTGCCAAATTCAGTCAACCTGAAATGCGTGTGACGAACTTTGTTGGCGGAACAGATAAGCAACGTCAAATTGCCAAACTAAAACATCAGCAACCACATGTAGTAATTGGAACACCAGGACGAATTTTAGATTTGATGAACGAACAAGCGCTTAAAGCACATACAGCTTTTGCATTTGTTGTCGATGAAGCGGATATGACTTTGGATATGGGCTTTTTAGAAGAAGTTGATCAGATCGCTGGACGTTTGCCTGATAAATTGCAAATGCTAGTTTTCTCTGCAACAATTCCAGAAAAATTAAAACCTTTCCTAAAAAAATATATGGAAAATCCTGTGATTGAGCATATCAAACCGAAAAATATTATTTCCGAAACTATCGATAATTGGTTGATTTCTACTAAAGGAAAAGATAAAAACCGTTTGATTTATCAGCTGTTGACAATTGGTCATCCATATCTAGTGATCGTATTTGCAAATACGAAACAACGGGTAGATGAAATCACTGATTATTTAAAAGATCAAGGCTTGAAAGTCGCAAAAATTCATGGGGATATTTCTCCAAGAGAACGTAAACGTGTGATGCGCCAAGTTCAAGATCTTGAATTTCAATATGTAGTAGCAACTGATTTAGCTGCACGAGGAATTGATATCGAAGGTGTTTCTCATGTCATCAATGCGGAAGTACCAAGTGATTTAGACTTCTTTATTCACCGTGTTGGTAGAACTGGAAGAAATGGCTTAGATGGAACAGCGATCACTCTTTATTCACCAGCAGATGAAGAAGCGATTTCTGAAGTGGAACAGTTAGGCATCGAGTTTCATCCCAAGGAAATCAAAAACGGTGAAATGATTGATACGTATGATCGCAATCGCCGAACAAAACGTGAAAAATCAAAAGATGCTTTAGAAGATCCGACTTTAATTGGTTTGGTGAAAAAGAAAAAGAAAAAAATCAAACCAGGCTACAAAAAGAAAATCGAATGGGCTATTTCAGCTAGCAACAAACAAAAACGTAAAGTTGAACGTCGTCAGCAAACGCGGACAGCGAAAAAATCTAAAAAAAATAGCTATAAATAGAAGTAAGAGATGGGACAGAGTAAATTACTTGTGGGCCTAGCTTTTGTCCAAATTTCACGTGAGCGAGAGATGACTCAAAGAGTTATGTCTCGCTCACGTATTTTTTTGCTCATTTTCACACACGGAATACCATCTTCTAAAAATTCTTCAGAAGTCACACGGTAACCTAATCCTTCGTAAAAAGACAAAGCTGTTTTTTCAGCAGATAGAATACTAAACTCATAGCCTTCTGCTAGCGCTTTTTCTTCTAATAATAAAAGTAATTGCTTCCCGATTCCTTTTTGGCGATACTCCTTTTTTACACAAAGTCGATCTGGTTGGATAGAAGTAGCATCAATGCTCTGATAACGAATCGTTCCAAGAGCAAGGCGTTGATCATAGGCGACAAAATAGTTTCGTTGATCAGTGTCTAATTCATCGAACTCCTCTTGTAGCGAAATTTCTTGTTCTAATACAAAAACCTCGTAACGTAAAGCGAAAGCAGCAGCACGGTGCCAAGGTTCATTTCCAAAATGGATATGCATGTTTGTCCTCCAGATAATTTTCTTAATGAAAGAATCATTCAATGGTATACTTAATCATAACAGATATTTTTGAAACACACGAGGAGGGATATTGTGGACCTATTTGAACAAGTTGAATGGGCAAATTGGAAAAATTTGAAAGATCCTGAAAAAGAAGTACTTTTACATCAACTATTAATGTATTTTGTTCCGCCAACTGTGGAAGTTAATACGATCGAATTAGTAAATTTTGAATTGTACGGAATTAAATGTCGCACATTTGAATTAGAACTAGATGGTGAGCTATTTGTTTTTGTTCCTGGAAACAGTGAAGCGATCCTTGGTTGGGATTTGGGAGCAGAAGGTTTACGGTCTCATGAATTATTAGGGTTCGATGCGGAGTGTTTAGAAAAAAATACCTTTAAAACAACGTTAACCAATGAAGCAATACAGCCTAATTCTGAGTGGATTGAAGAAGAGGATGTGAAATATGATTTCACATCGCTAGAAGGCATTTCAGATTATATAAACGATCACACAACGAATTTAAGAAAAGTAGCGATTCCTGCGATGTTTGTTCAAAAATATGCACTGCCAGCTGGCACAGAATTTTTAGGCATTCTTGATACGGTGACTGGCACATTTGAAGGTGAAGTTGAACAGTTTGTTCCTTATGAAACGCTCATTTGCGAGCAGCTTTTTCCAGAGTTGACAGCGGAAGAAAGTTTTAACTGGTCATTTCCTAAAAACCTGTTAATGAAAAATAAAGTTTATTTAGAATTTTTACCTGAATCTGATTATTATTTCGTCTATAGCCATCTTGATTTTACCCATGAAGAATTGAAACGAGCAATCAAGCGACAAGGATTTGATTTATTGTCAGAAGATCAGTGGGAGTATGCGGTTGGTGGTGGCACTCGACGATTATTCCGCTGGGGCAATGAGTTATTACTTCAAGAAAATGAGTCTGGCAGGCAAATCAAAAATAAAATGGATGGCGCCAATATGTTCGGTTTAATGATTGATACAGAACAAAATCGTTTTGAGCTGACGGATGATCGTTCAAGTGTTAAATTAATGAAGCAGTTGGTGGAAAAAAAGTATTTGATTGAGAAGATGTTACCTTTATCAACTTATTTTCATCCATCACATACGGTTTCTATCGATCAAAAATTGCAGCCAAACGAATATCTGTACCGAAAAGTGATTAAAGTTGAGCGATGAAGTCTTTTAACAAATAGAATAACTTTTAAAAAAAGAAGATGGATATGGAAAGCTGGAAATTTTTGCTTGGATTCATTGACTAAAAAAGTAGAGAATCATTCTATGATGACTCTCCACTTTTTTTTAGTATGTTTTTATTGTAATGAATTTTTTAGGTTATTTGTTGTTTCAGCAAGGCCATCACGATAGCTGATCAGAAATTCAACTAATGAATCTTTCCCAACCAGTATCTTGTTTCCATAGTCGCCATATTGTTTTTTCTGAGTTTCAAAAGACAGTTCGTATTGTTGCTTTTGCGCTTCAAAAGCGGCTTGGTCGTATAATACTGTATCTTTGATTGCACTTTCGTAATCAGCCAAGTAATTATTGATTATTGACTGATACATAGTTAAGTAATCTTCGTAGGTTTTGATTGATTTTATTGTTTCATCTGATACATCAGTAGGCTGAAACGCTGTAGATTCAATTTTTTCTGAGGCTTTTGTTTCTTCTTTAGAACTTGAAAAAGTTATTTCTGTAGAGCTTTCGCTTGATGTTGATTCATCCTGATCATCTTCTTTTGATGAGCTACTAATTTCTGTTGATACGTTTGGTTCACTAGATTTACTAGTGTCTGCCGTTTTTGAAGAATTACATCCTGCTAATAACAAGAGACCAACCCCAACTGTTAATAAACCCTTTTTTTTCATTAAAAATCTCCTTTTACTTAAATAATATTTGTAACTAATTGAGTATACCATGTGACGTGTAAGTTTTCTATAACATAATTAAGATAATTTAAAAAAATAAAAAGACATTGATTAATTTTTTTTGTTCATTGAGAGTGAAAATATAAGCCATGATTGTGACTTTGAAAAAGGAACGTTGTCTGATTATATTGGAGATCCATATTGTCAAATCAATCATGAAAGAACTAATGATTAGCAAGAAATGGAACCCATTGACTTTTTTTGGAAATTTCATTATAATTTGTAAGGAGATTAAAGGATATGATTCGTTTTTTAGTGTTTACAGAAAGTTCTTCAGTGCTGAAAGAAGAATAACGCAAAAACGTAATTGCTCCCTTTAACTAAATTTTGGTAGAAATACCAACGTCACTCAGCGTTAGCGAGTTTAAGAGGTAATGAATGTATGTCAAGCGACTTCATTGCAAACAAGGTGGTACCGCGATTTGTCGTCCTTGTGTTGCAGTGAATGCCGCTTTTTTGTTGCACAAAATCCAATACCAATCACTTATTTTAGAAAGTAGGAATCGAACAATGAAACAATTATCAAGTAGTCAAGTTCGTCAAATGTATTTAGACTTCTTCAAATCAAAAGGACACTCAGTAGAACCAAGTGCATCATTAGTTCCAGTAAACGATCCAACTTTGTTATGGATCAACTCAGGTGTGGCGACATTAAAGAAATACTTTGACGGATCTGTCGTTCCCGAAAATCCAAGAATTACTAATGCTCAAAAATCGATTCGTACGAATGATATCGAAAATGTCGGGAAAACAGCACGTCACCATACTATGTTTGAAATGTTAGGAAACTTTTCGATCGGTGATTACTTTAAAAAAGAAGCAATTCACTGGGCGTGGGAATTTTTAACCTCTCCTGAATGGATGGCTTTTGATCCTGAAAAATTATATGTCACAGTTTATCCAAAAGATACTGAAGCAAAACGTATTTGGCATGAAGAAGTTGGGTTATCGATGGATCATATCATTGATATCGAAGATAACTTCTGGGATATCGGTGCGGGTCCTTGTGGTCCAGATTCAGAAATTTTCTATGATCGTGGTGAGTCTTTCAACGATGTCGCAGAAGATGATCCAGAAAACTATCCTGGTGGCGAAAATGAACGCTATTTAGAAATTTGGAACTTAGTATTTTCCGAGTTTAACCACCAAGCAGATGATACTTATGAGCCACTACCTCATAAAAACATTGATACGGGCATGGGCTTAGAGCGTATGGTTTCTATCGTTCAAAATGCACCAACTAACTTTGAAACAGATTTATTCATGCCGATTATTCATGCAGTAGAAAAATTAAGCGGACAAGTAACATATGGTCAATCACCGCAAACAGATATTTCGTTTAAAGTGATTGCGGACCATATTCGTGCCTTATCTTTTGCAATTGGAGATGGCGCGTTACCTTCAAATGAAGGTCGTGGCTATGTGTTACGTCGTTTATTACGTCGTGCGGTTATGCATGGGAAAAAATTAGGAATCAATGAAGCTTTCTTATACAAATTAGTTCCAGTTGTTGGTGACGTAATGGTTAGTTATTATCCAGAAGTTCTGCAACAAAAAGAATTTATCGAAAAAGTAGTTCGTACAGAAGAAGAACGTTTCCATGAAACAATCAATGAAGGTTTAGATATTTTAAATGAATTGATCACAAAAGTAAAAGCAGCCAATGAAGATACCTTGAACGGAAAAGAAATCTTTAAATTATATGATACGTATGGTTTTCCTGTTGAATTAACAGAAGAAGTTGCCGAAGATTCTGGCTTAAAAGTTGATCATGCAGGTTTTGAAAAAGAAATGGAAGCCCAAAGAGAACGTGCTCGTTCTGCTCGTAGTAAAGCAACATCAATGGGCGTTCAATCAGCTGTTTTGACTGACATTAAAGTTGAAAGTAAATTTGTCGGCTATACGAACTTAGAAGCTACAAGCAAACTTTTGATTATTTTAAAAGACGAAGAAATTCTTAGTGAACTTTCAGAAGGTACAGCACAATTGATCTTCTCTGAAACACCTTTCTACGCTGAAATGGGTGGACAAGTAGCTGATCACGGAACTATCAAAGATCAAAATGGAACAATTGTTGCTCATGTAGAAAATGTCTTAAAAGCTCCAAATGGTCAATTTTTACACACAGTTCAAGTTACTGGAAAATTAGTTGAAGGTGCAACTTACGAATTACATGTAGACGAAAAAATGCGTAATCGTATCTTGAAAAACCATACAGCAACTCATTTACTACACCGCGCATTGAAAGACATTTTAGGCGACCATGCCAATCAAGCGGGTTCATTAGTCGCTCCAGGACACTTACGTTTTGACTTTACTCATTTTGGTCAAGTTACAGCAGAAGAATTAGTTCAAATGGAAGCGATCGTTAATGAAAAAATCTGGGAAGCAATTCCAGTTGAAACAGTTGAAACAGATATCGATACAGCGAAAAACATGGGAGCAATGGCTTTATTTGGAGAAAAATACGGTAAAGAAGTCCGTGTTGTCAATATCGGTGGCTATTCAATCGAACTTTGTGGTGGAACACACGTAACAAATACAGAAGATATCGGTATTTTCAAAATTGTTTCTGAATCAGGAATCGGTGCAGGCGTTCGTCGGATTGAAGCTGTAACGAGCAAAGAAGCGTACGAGTTAATGAACGAAGAAGAAAAACAATTAAAAGCAATTGCAGGAATTGTTAAATCACCTCAATTGAAAGAAGTTGTGTCAAAAACAGAACAGTTACAACAACAATTACGTGATTTACAAAAAGAAAACGAACAACTTGCAGGCAAATTAGCCAATCAACAAGCAGGTGATATTTTCAAAGATATCAAAGAAATCAATGGAACAACTTATATCGCTGCACAAGTGAACGTAAAAGATATGAATCAATTACGTCAATTAGCAGACCAATGGAAACAAAAAGAGTTGTCAGATGTTTTAGTTTTAGCAACAGCTCAAGAGGATAAGGTCAGCTTATTAGCAGCTATGACTAAAACCGCAAATGAAAAAGGATTAAAAGCTGGCGACTTAATCAAAACAATAGCACCAAAAGTCGGCGGTGGCGGTGGTGGCCGTCCAGATATGGCACAAGCTGGCGGTAAAAATCCGACTGGAATCAGTGATGCTTTAACTGAAGTAGCAAATTGGTTAGCAAAATAAATAAGAGTACCAAAAATAAAAGGGAGAACAAAGCTGAGATGGCTTTGTTCTCCCTTTTATTAATTTTAGGCACTTTGTCCGCCATCGATCACAATAGATGCCCCATTGATAAAGGAGGCGTATGGACTACACAAAAAAAGAATCGGTTGAGCAATTTCTTGACTTTCACCAGCTCGTTTTAATGGGATCATGGTATCTATAATTTGATCCATTGGTCCATCTTCTGGCATCATTTCAGTGTGGATCAAACCAGGTAATACACTATTTACGCGAATGCCACGTCCCCCAAATTCTTTAGACATTGAACGAGTCAATTGTAAAATGGCTCCTTTGGACGCACAATAAGTTGCAATTCCAGGCCCACCGTTTAATCCACCGACTGAGGCAATATTTATGATATTGCCTTCTTTTCGATCCAACATGTAATGTAAAACCAGTTTAGACAAATAGATGTAGCTTCTAACATTGACATTGAAAACTTCTTCATATTCTTTTTCCATATTGATATTTTCAAAAGCAAAAGACTTATACACGCCTGCATTATTGACGAGGACATCTATTTGCCCATAGTCCCTGATGACATTTGCAACTAAATTTTCCATACTAGAATCATCACTTACGTCAGTTTGAATAAATGAAGCCTTGCCACCACTTTCCACGATTTGAGCGACGATAGCTTCACCTTTGTCAATTCTTCGCCCACAAACGATAACCTGTGCTCCTGCTTGAGCAAAAGCTTCTGCTGTTGCCGCACCTATACCTGAGGTTGATCCAGTTACAATGACTACTTTTCCTTCAAATGAAATATTCACGTTGAAATGCTCCTTTAAAATAATATTTTTCTTTTTGAATTAAATATATCATCAGATTGGTTAAAAGTAAAATTTTAAGCGAGATAGATGAACGAATAACAGCGCAAATCTAGATTGAATAGCAATAAATTTGAAAGTATATTTCTTTCTTTTTTTTCATTTTGTTGTTAGATTTAAGATAAGCTTACTCAGCCTAGTCTAATCATAATCAGTTAGAAGTATGAATAACTGTCACAATGGCTGAATAAAATACTACATAAGTTTGCTTATCGGTGAACATTTCTACCTGTAGATTCTTAAAATCAGTTATAGTTTCAGAAATTTTATTGCGTTTTCTTTTGAAAAATTCAGAAAGAAAAGAATATTTTCTGTAACTTTTTTGGCTACCTTGAAAAAAATTCTTGTTATTTTAATTGTGATAAGTAAAAAAGAAGGCTAAATACGTTAATAAAAGAGAGTGAGGCTAAGCAAATGCCTAATGAAAAAAGCTCGATAGAACGTTTTGAAACAGGTGAAAATTTCTATAGTCAACAGTACTTTGGTTCTCATCAAGCGCTTCATGAGAAGCAAGAAGGGTTCTTTTTTCGAGTATGGGCACCGAATGCGCAGGCAATATGGTTAGTGGGTGACTTTAACCATTGGGACCAGTCTTTACCTATGAAAAAAGCGGAAGAATTTGGTGTCTGGGAAATTTTTACGGCTAGTCCAAAAGAAGGCGATTTTTATAAATACTTAGTGAAACAAGTAGATGGCAGAGAAGTTTACAAGACCGATCCTTTTGCAGTTGTTTTTGAAAAACGTCCTGACAATGCAGCGGTGATCCACACAATTCCTCAAAAAAACTGGCATGACGGACTTTGGCAAAACCGTAGTAAACAGACCGATCATTTTAAACGACCATTAAACATTTATGAAGTCCATGCAAGTTCCTGGCAAACTGAAGAGGACGGGACACCGTATACGTTTAAAAAATTAAAGGAGACATTGATTCCCTATGTCAAAGAAATGGGCTTTTCTCATATTGAATTTATGCCTTTGATGGAACATCCGTTAGGAACATCTTGGGGATATCAGTTGATTGGATATTTTGCTCTGAGCTCTTATTATGGACGACCAGAGGAGTTTCAGGATTTTGTAGAAGAGTGTCATTTAAATGATATTGGTGTGTTGATTGATTGGGTACCAGGACATTTTTGCATTAATGATGATGCGTTGGCTCATTATGATGGAACACCTCAGTTTGAGTATAACGATCCAATTAGAGCGAAAAATGTTCGTTGGGGGTCGCTTAATTTTGACTTAAGTAAACCTCAAGTACAGAGCTTTTTGATTTCCAGTGCGTTGTATTGGATCGAAATGTTTCATATTGACGGCATACGTGTGGATGCCGTTTCTAATATGCTTTATCTTGATTATGATGAGGGGCCTGTAGTTGTTGATCAAGAAGGCGGTAACCGTAATTGGGATGGGTTTTACTTTTTGCAGAAGCTAAATGCTGTTGTTAAATTGAATCATCCCAATGTGATCATGATTGCAGAAGAGAGTTCCTCGGAGACTAAAATAACTGGAACTGTCGAAAGCGGGGCTTTAGGATTTGATTATAAATGGAATTTAGGCTGGATGAACGATACGTTGCGTTTTTATGAAATGGATGCTGCGTTTCGGAAATATAATTTCCGTCTGCTGACCTTTTCTTTTATGTATATGATGAATGAAAATTACATTTTATCATTATCCCACGATGAGGTAGTCCACGGGAAAAGAAGTCTGATGCATAAAATGTGGGGTGATCGCTATAAACAATTCGCACAACTTCGTAATCTTTACGTCTATTTGATGACTCACCCTGGAAAGAAGCTGTTATTTATGGGCAGTGAATGGGGGCAGTTTTTAGAGTGGAAGTCTGATAAACGTTTGGAATGGATCGACCTTGATGATGAGATGAACCAAAGCATGCAGCATTTTACAAAGACACTTAATACGTTTTATAAAAATGAAAAAGCTTTGTGGATTTCGGATCATTGCCCAGAAACGATTGAGATTATTGACGCAGATAATAACGAAGAAACTGTCTTGAGTTTTATCCGCAAAGGAGTAACAAAAAAAGATTTTTTAATTGTCATCTTAAACTATTCTCCACTAGAAAGGCAGAACTTCGTGGTTGGAGTACCTTTTTCTGGAACGTATGAAGAAGTCCTAAATACGGAGATGAAAGAATATGGCGGTACTTGGACCGCTCACAACCAAACAAGTGAAACAATTAAGGAGCCTTTTAAACAATTTGATTATCAGATCAAAACGATTGTTCCTTCTTTGGGGGCAATTATTTTGAAACCAAAACAAATCAGTACGTAAAGCGATAAAGCAATAAACCAATTTCCAAACGAAGTCTAAAAATATGATTTTAAAAGAATGGATGTTTTTGAAAGGAGGCAGGGTGAAATTTCACCCGTTGCAGATGAGAACAGAAATGCTAGCAATGATTTTAGCCGGAGGACAAGGTACTCGATTAGGAAAATTAACAAAAAATATCGCAAAACCTGCTGTACCTTTTGGAGGCAGATATCGAATTATTGATTTTACGTTAAGCAATTGTATCAACTCGGGAATTAAAAATGTTGGGATCGTTACTCAATATCAACCGCTTGCGTTGAACAACCATATTGGAAATGGCGCAAGTTGGGGGTTAGATGGTATTGATTCTGGCGTAACCATTTTACAACCTTATTCCAGTTCTGATGGTGAAAAATGGTTTGAAGGAACCGCACATGCCATTTATCAAAATATTTCCTATATCGATCAAATGGACCCTCAATATGTATTGATTTTATCTGGAGATCACATTTATAAAATGAATTACGAAGCAATGTTAGAAGAACATATTACCAATAATGCTTCATTGAGTGTGGCAGTTATCGAAGTACCGATTAAAGAAGCTTCACGATTTGGTATCATGAATACGGATGAAAATGATCGAATCATTGAGTTTGATGAAAAACCAGCTGAACCTAAAAGTAATTTAGCATCTATGGGGATTTACATTTTTAACTGGGGTCGCTTACGCAATGTTTTATTAAATAGTTATTCTAAAGACGGTCAAATGCTTGATTTTGGGAAACATGTGATTCCTTCTTATTTAGAGGCTGGAGAAAATGTGTATGCTTACCGTTTTGACGGATATTGGAAAGATGTTGGAACAATTGATTCTTTGTGGGAAGCTAATATGGAATTTATCCGCTTGGAAAATGAGTTGAACATGCGAGATAAAAGCTGGCGGATGTTTTCAAAAAATACAATTTCACCGCCTCATTTTATTACGGATACAGCTTCCGTCAGTAATTCATTGATCGTTGACGGTTGCTATGTAGCGGGGACAGTCAAAGATAGTATTCTTTCAACAGATGTTCAATTAAAAAGTGGCTCAACAATTGAAAGTAGCGTAATCATGCCTGGTGCAACGATTGGCAAAAACGTACGTATTAAAAATGCAATCATTGGCGAAAATGCGATCATCGGTGATAACGCAGTGGTTTATAACGAAAATGACATTGAAGTGATCGGTTATTCTGAAGTAATAGGGGTGCAAAGTGATGAAGACTAAAAAAATGTGTGCCATTTTAGGAAATGAATCAAGGTTCCAAAAATTATTACCATTAACTGAAAATCGACCTTTAGATACGTTGCCTTTTGATTGTAAATATCGATTGATCGACTTTCCACTTTCTAGTATCGCAAATGCAAATATTAATTCGATTTTCATGGTATTCAACGAAGGTGAAACTCGTTCAGTCTTTGATCATATCGGTGGGGGAAAAGAATGGAATTTAGATTCATTGCAAAATCGATATTTCGTTTACTTTTATCAGGAATTCTTAAAAGAAAAAGCACAAGGACTTCCCTATTTTGATTCAGTGATCGATTATCTTGAGAAATCAGAATCAGAGTTTACTGTTTTTATGGGCAGCAATATGTTATGCAATATTGATTTACGTGCAGTGTTAAGAAGTCATCTAAACCAAAAAAATCAAATGACAGTTGTATACAAACGAATGGAACGTGAAAAAATATCATTAGATGAAGGTATTATTCAAGTCAATGAAGACGGCAATGCTACGGGAATTCATGGGTTTAAAGGTGCAGCAGAAAAAGCTGAACGCTTAAACCTGTGTATGAATATTTATATTATTCAAACCGAATGGTTGATCGATCAATTGAAAAACGGTCAAAAAAATGATAGCTCACCAAGTATGCACACATTTCTTCAAAATAAAATAGCGGAAGAACCAACGACGGCTTATGAATACACAGGATATTTAAGTAATATTCACGATGTTACTTCTTATTATCGTGCGAATATGGATATGCTGGATTCTAATAAATTCAATTCATTAATGTATTCAAAACAAAAAATTTATACCAAACTTAAAAATGAAGTACCCACTTATTATTCCGAATCTTCACATGTAAAAAATAGTCAATGCGCAACAGGCTGTATTATCGAAGGAAGTTTGGAAAATAGCTTGATCTCTAGACGAACAACAGTAAAAAATGGCGCAAAAATCAAACATTCGATCGTGATGGCTAATGCGAAAATTGCTGAAGATGCAATAATCAAATACGCCATACTAGATAAAAATGTAACGGTTGAAGCAGGAGTCAAAATCTCCGGCACTGTTGAAAAACCAATTGTGATCAAAAAGAACCAAGTTGTTTCCACTGATATTTATGGAGGAGAGTCATGAGAGTATTATTTGCATCAGCAGAATGTGCGCCTTTTTTTAAAACAGGAGGTTTGGGTGATGTAGCTGGTGCTTTGCCTAAAGAGTTAGCCAAAAAAGGTGTGGAGATTTCAGTTGTTTTACCCTATTTTACGAAAATGCCTGATCTATATAAAAATCAATGTGAAGACGTCATTGATTTTTATGTAGATGTTGGTTGGCGGCATCAATACTGCGGGATTAAACGACTACAATTAAATGGTGTTACCTATTATTTCATTGATAATTTGTATTATTTTGACCGTGAAAATCTTTACGGTTACTACGATGATGGGGAACGTTTTGCCTTCTTTTCTTTAGCTATCATTGAAATGTTGGAAAAAATTAATTTTATTCCTGATGTGATTCATGTCAATGATTTTCATACAGCGATGATTCCTTTTTTGTTAAAGGAAAAATACCAAGAAATCGACACTTATCACACAATCAAATCGATTTTAACGATTCACAATATTGAGTTTCAAGGTGCTTACAGTAAAGATTTGCTGCCTGATTTGTTTGGAATGGGGATCGATCGATTTTATGACGGGGCTGCTCGTTTTGGGGATGGTATCAATTATTTAAAAGCCGGTATTATGTATGCAGATCGAGTGAATACTGTCAGTCCTACTTATGCAGAGGAAATCAAAACGCCTGAATTTGGCTTTGGTTTAGATGGGATTTTACGTTTAGAACAAGGAAAATTAAGTGGGATTTTGAATGGAATCGATTATGAAATGAATGACCCAGAAACAGATAAGTTGATTCCATTCAATTATTCATTAGAAGATCGGTCAGGCAAAGAGCAAAACAAGCAAGCGTTACAGAAAAAAATGAATTTGCCTCTGCGAAAGGATGTACCGCTAATCGGAATTGTCAGTCGTTTAACCTTCCAAAAAGGATTTCATTTAATCTTGGATGAATTAGTGAATGTGCTGGAAAAAGATGTACAAGTCGTTTTATTAGGAACAGGAGATACAGGAATCGAAAATTCTTTCCGTTATTTTTCCAGTCGTTATCCAGACAAGCTTAGTGCGAACATTACCTTCGATGTTTCTTTGGCACAGTTGATTTATGCAGGCTCAGATTTATTCTTGATGCCCTCAGCCACAGAACCTTGTGGCTTATCTCAAATGATTGCGATGCGTTATGGAACCTTACCAATCGTTCATGAAGTAGGCGGATTAAAAGATACGGTAATTCCATTTGATCCGATTACCAAAAGTGGAACAGGCTTTGGTTTTTCTGAATTTAGTTCTTATTATTTGATGTACAGTATACTTGTTGCGACGGATCTGTATCGGGACGATCAACAAACTTGGCAGCAGCTGATCCAAATGGCTATGAAAAAAGATTTCAGCTGGAAAAAATCGGCCCAAGTATATTTGGATCTCTATCAAGAGATGGATCAATCATCATAAATTGTAGGTGAAAAAATGACAACTATTTATTATAATTCATGGCTAAAACAACATAAAGATCTTTTTGGAGCAATTGAACAAAACGGACAAATGAAGTTTTCAATTTTTATTCAAAGCAATGAGATCGAGGATGTTTATTTTGTGATTCATAAAGAAAATAGTGGTCAAAAAAGTGATTATATAAAAATGGAAAGTGATGCAGCAGGTAATTACCAATGTTCTTACGTATTTGATCAAGGAAAAGGACTTTATTTTTATTATTTTGTAGGTCATAAAAAAAAGGATTCCTTTTTCTACGGAGCAACGAAAGAGCTTGGTGGGGAAGGACAACTTTATGAAAGCGAATATTCAGTTGTACCTTATCAAATTACTTGTTTTTCTCAAGCAGATCATGCGCCTAAATGGTATCGAGAAGCGGTTTTTTATCAAATATTTCCAGATCGTTTTCATAATGGTAATGCACATAATCTGATCGATCATCCAAAGAAAAATTCATTTATTTATGGCAGACATACTGATGAGCCAATGTATATCAAAGATGAGACGGGCAACATCGTCCGTTGGGATTTTCAAGGGGGAAATTTTAAAGGAATCATCGAAAAAATTCCATATCTAAAAGAGCTGGGCGTGACTGCTATTTATTTGAATCCTATTTTTGAATCAGTTAGCAATCATCGTTATGATACAGCAAATTATCTAGCAATCGATGGCATGTTGGGTGATGAAACTGAATTTAGGGCACTTGTAGATTTGTTACATGAAAATGATATGCATGTGATTTTAGATGGCGTGTTTAATCATGTGGGGAAAAATAGTATGTACTTTAATTATGATGGCAGTTATGGAGAAAAAACGGGGGCCTATAGAGATCCAGAAAGTCCTTATTATCCTTGGTTTACCTTTACTGATTATCCGAAGACTTATGAATCTTGGTGGGGATTTGATGATTTGCCGGAAATCAACAAAAAAAATCGTCTGTTTCAAGCGTTTATTTATGGAGAATCAGACAGTGTATTGGCAAAATGGAATCGTTTTGGAATTGATGGCTGGCGTTTAGATGTTGCTGATGAACTACCCGATTTTTTTATCGAAGGGATTCGTCAAAATCTAAATCAGTATTCTGACAAAATTTTACTGGGAGAAGTTTGGGAAGATGCATCAAATAAAATAGCCTATGATGAACGACGGCAGTATATCCTTGGCGATAGTTTACATGGTGTGATGAATTACCCTTTTCGCACGACGATTTTGGCGTTGCTTAGAGGAGAAATGACACCTGAAAAAGCGACTAAAAATATAACGACATTAGAAGAAAATTATCCTACTGACATTTTTTATAACAACCTTAATAATTTAGGAACTCACGATACGGAACGTTTATTAACAATGATGGACGGGAATAAAACAAAAGCGTTAAGTGCGTTTTCGCTACTGACTGTGTTACCTGGAATTCCTTGTGTGTATTATGGCGATGAAGCTGGGTTAACAGGAGGAAAGGACCCTGAAAATCGAAAGTATTTTCCGTGGGATAACAAAGATCAAACAATGGAAAAAGGCTTTAGACATTGGATTAACGTTCGCAAGAAAACAGAAGTGTTAAAATATGGTGCGTTTATTCCTTTTTATACGGAAGAATTATTGGGAATCTTGCGCTATGATTCAAGCAACTATGCACTATATGTATTAAACCCAAACAACTGCGCAAAAAAAATCAATGTTGCTGATTTCAGCTTTACTAAAAGTTGTCCGTTGACTGATGAAAAAATCGAAACGATTTTAGATGAATTAGAAATTGCAGCTTATGACTGTTGTTTTATTTCTGGGAAGCTGTAACTTCTTTTATTGACCAACCAAAAAAACTGCGGTATACTTTTAGCGAGAAATGAATAGTCAAAGAAAGCCATAGAGGTGTTTTTGTGAGTGTGAGTATCTAACCTAAGGAAATGAATAGCTGAAGAATAAACAACCATTTTTAGATGGCTTCTTTAGCATACCTATGTTTGATACCTATCTTAACTCATAAAAAATATCCGATAGACTGCTGTATATCTATCTTTATTTATTGATTAGTGAGGGATGAAGGAAATCTTCGTCTCTTTTTTGTATTTTCACTCGAACAATAAAATGGATCACAAGCAGAAAAGGAAACTCTTTGACCTATTCAAAAGAAGATAGGTATCTCTGAAAAAAGAAGGAGATACAACATGAATCAAGAAACGTATAATAAAACCCAATTCAATACAATTAAAGAAAAATTGATGACCTATGCAATTAGTTCTTACGGAAAAGCAAGAATCCAAGTATTAGAACCAAGTAGTCGCATAGAGGTAGTCAAAAAACGCCTGCAAGAAACTTCAGAAGCAAAAGCGTTGCTTATGGCCAATCTGCATGTTCCATTTATGGGCTTAAACAACATTGAACATCTGACGAGTCAAGTGGAAAAAGGCTTTATTTTAGAACCAAGTGAGTTAGTCAGCTATGCAGATTTTCTTAGAAGCTGCCGATTGATCCAAAGTTTTATGCAAAAAAATCACTTTATTGCACCACTTTTAGCTAGATACAGCGAATCGCTACAACTATTTTCAACTATTGAGGACGAAATCTATCATGTAATTCGTAACAATCAAGTGGAAAATGATGCTAGCCGAGAGTTACGTAAAATTCGTAGAGCCATTCAAGAATGCGAAAAAGAAATTGAAATGAAACTCCAATCATTTCTTAGAAATACGCAAAATAAACCTAAAATTCAAGAAGCAATCATTGTGAAGAAAAATGATCGTTTCACAGTACCGATCAAAGCAACGTACAAAAACCAAATTTCAGGAACGGTTGTGGATGCATCATCTAAAGGAACGACTGTTTTTATTGAGCCGGCAACGATAACGAAGTTGAATGATAAATTATATCAGCTGAAAATGGAAGAAGTAGCAGAAGTTTATCAAATTTTATCGACATTGACTGGTTTGATTGCGGAACAAATGATAGCAATTCACTCAAATATAGAAGTAATCGCGCAATATGACATGATCTTTGCCAAAGCGAAATACAGCAGAGAGATCAACGGTATCGAACCTGAAATCAATCAAGAGGGAATCATTCAATTTGTGAACGTAAAGCATACCCTTCTGGGTAAAGAAGCAGTTCCTTTGAATGTGTCATTAGGAAAAGAATACCGCGGTTTGACGATTACTGGACCGAATGCTGGAGGAAAAACAGTCGTACTGAAAACCGTCGGATTGATTTCCTTGCAAACGATGATTGGTGTACAAATTATCGCTGACTCTGGCACAAACGTTGCTATTTTTGATCAGATTTTCGTTGATATCGGTGATCAGCAAAGTATCGAAAATGCATTAAGTACTTTTTCTGGTCATATGCAAAATATTTCTGAAATCCTTGCTAAAACCAAGCAAAACAGTTTGATTTTATTAGATGAAATTGGTAGCGGGACAGAGCCAAACGAAGGAGCGGCTTTAGCAATTGCGATCATGGAAGCTTTTTATAAAAAAGGAAGCATCCTTATTACAACGACTCACTACGGTGAAATCAAACGATTTTCCGAACAACATGAAGATTTTCTAACCGCAGCAATGGCGTTTGATTCAGAAAACCTCATGCCAAAATATCAATTGATTTTAGGCGAAACTGGTGAGAGTAATGCGTTTTGGATTGCCAATAAGATGAACTTGGACAAACAAGTGGTTAAGCTGGCGCAAAACTATTTACATGACCGCAACTATTCAACTAAAAAAGCAGACTCACTGCAAAAGGTCAGAAAACAAAAAGAACAAACGGTTTTTCCAAATTATGAAAAAGGTGACTGTGTATTTTGGACAGAAAAAAAGAAAATTGGTTTGGTATATGAGTCCATAGAAATGACAGATGATGTGATAATTTACGTGGACAACGAAAAAATAACGGTTCATAAACGGCAATTGAAATTAGATTGTAGCGCCAAAGAGCTATATCCGCCAAATTATGATCTAGATTCTTTATTTGAACATTATCATGACCGCAAGAGGAATAGAGATCTTGAAAGAGGGTCAAAAAAAGCGCACAAAAAATTAAGAAAAGAAATGCAAGAAAGACAGGCAAAAAGAGACGATTAAGTGATCGTTATTGTAGTCGGACGCAAGAAGTAAGCAGAACAATCGTCAGAAATGGACGGATGATTGTTCTGCATTTTGGTTAGTTGTTTATTTTATAAATGGAAAACATTGTCAATAATTTCCTTCTTTCAAAGTTTTCAAGCCCTTTTTTCAATGGTATAATAACCATGGAGGAATATATCGAATGAATGAAAATCAATTATCAGAACGTTTAAAACGTGTGGGTGAATTAGTCCCTGAAAGAAGCCGTGTAGCAGATATCGGTTCCGATCATGCCTATTTACCTGTAGCGTTAGTTTTACAAAATAAAATTGAGTTTGCGGTAGCTGGTGAAGTGGTCAACGGACCTTTTGAAGCTGCCAAAAAACAAGTTAGAAAAAATGGGTTGACTGAACAAATCGTTGTTCGCTTAGCTAACGGATTAGATGCTGTAGAAGCATCAGATAACGTTAATGCAGTAACTATTTGCGGTATGGGCGGCGTTTTGATTCGGGATATTTTGGATGCGGGCTGGCGTAATCAGCGTCTTCAAGGAAACGAACGCTTAGTTTTACAACCAAATATTGGTGAAAAACCGTTGCGTGATTGGTTGACAGAACATGGCTATACGATTCTTGAAGAAGATATTTTAGAAGAAAATAATAAGATTTACGAAATCATCGTGGCTGCTAGAGAAAAAATGAGAGTGGCTTATTCAGAAAAAGAACGCCTTTTTGGTCCTATTTTACTAAAAAAACAATCACCTATTTTTCAAAAAAAGTGGCAAGGTGAATTAAAACAACGTGAAACGATTTTAGCTCAACTAGCCAAAGCCGCTGGTGATCAACAAGCAAGAATCCAACAAATTGAAAAAGAAATCACTGAAATTCAGGAGGTCTTGTCAAATGAGTCTTGATGGGAACGTATTTATTGAACGTTTTGAAACATACTGTCCTCAATGGCTAGCCGAAGCTGGAGATCCTGTAGGGTTACATATCGGGACACTGAATAAAAAGTTAAATCGAGTTTTAGTTACATTGGATGTTCGACCAGAAGTTGTCGCTGAAGCAATCGAAAAAAAGGTTGACCTGATCATTGCTAAACATCCGCCTATTTTTAGAGCAGTAAAGCGTTTGGATACGGATAATTTTCAGACAAAAATGTATGCTGATTTATTGAAACATGATATTGCCGTTTTTGCAGCACATACGAATATGGATATTATTGATAACGGCTTAAATGACTGGTTTTGTGAATTGCTAGAGATCAACGATACGACTTACTTAACAAAAACACATACAATTTCTTACAAGAAATTAGCTGTTTTTGTACCGATCGATGATGCAGTCAATATGCGTAAAGTTCTTGGACAAGCAGGTGCCGGCATGCAAGGTGATTATACAAATACAAGCTACTCTTTGATTGGGACTGGCCGATTTACGCCAGCTGCTGGTGCTAACCCAGCTATTGGAACGATCGGTGAAGAAGAATCTGTTCAAGAGGCTAAAATCGAAGTTATTTTCCCAGAAACGATCCAAGCAAATGTGATTCAAGCAATGTTGACGGCTCATCCATACGAAGAACCAGCGTATGATGTTTATCAAATAGAAAACATCACTAAAGATTACGGGTTAGGACGTATTGGAAATTTAGTAAAAGCTTTGCCGCTAAAAGATTTTGTAACTATCATCAAAGAAAAATTTGCTTTAGATGGCTTGCGAATCGTAGCAGAAGACGAAACAAAAATGATCCAGCGTGTTGCTATTTGCGGTGGCAGCGGTGAAAAGTTTTACCCAGATGCAATCAAAAAACAAGCTGACGTTTACATCACAGGAGATGTTTATTATCACACTGGACATGATATGTTGACAGAAGGTTTGTCTGTGATTGATCCGGGACATTATATCGAACAATTATGTAAACCAAAGTTGGTTGAACTATTCAATCAATGGAAAAAAGACTATAATTGGGATATAACATTTATTGAATCAGAGGTAAATACGAATCCATTCAAATTTAAATAAAGTAGAAAGAAGGACCTAAATGATGTATGAAAATTTATTACCACGTTTTTTACGCTATGTAAAAACAGAAACGCGCTCGAATCCAAAAAGTGAAACAACACCTTCAACGCAAACACAAGTTGCTTTTGCCAAAACTTTGAAAAAAGAATTAGAAGAAATTGGGATGAGTGATGTAGTATATAATGAAACAAATGGTTTTGTGATTGCGACGTTACCAAGCAATATAGATAAAGAAGTTCGTTCAATCGGCTTTATCGCTCATATGGATACGGCAGATTTCAACGCTGTCGATGTGAATCCACAAATTATTGAAAATTATGATGGCGAGTCAACGATCAAATTAGATAGCGAAGGAAAATTCACTCTAAACACAACAGATTTTCCTAACCTAAAAAATTATGCGAATCAAACATTGATTACAACAGATGGTACAACGCTTTTAGGTGCAGACGATAAGTCAGGAATCGCTGAAATCATGACGGCTATGGAAATCTTGATCAAAGATCCATCAATCAAACATGGAACGATTCGTGTGGCTTTTGGACCAGATGAAGAAATTGGTGTTGGTGCAGATAAATTTGACGTAGAGCAATTCAACGTAGATTTTGCTTATACAATGGATGGCGGTCCAGTCGGAGAATTACAATATGAAACATTCAACGCAGCTCAAGCAGAAGTAACGATCCAAGGGAAAAATGTTCATCCTGGAACAGCGAAAAATACAATGATCAATGCATTACAGTTGGCAATCGATTTTCAAAATCAATTACCGCAAAATGAAGTACCTGAAAAAACCGATGGTTACGAAGGATTCTTCCACTTAGCACAAATGGAAGGAACACCAGAAGAAGCAAAAATGACGTATATCATCCGTGATCATGATCGTGAAAAATTTGAAGCGCGTAAAGCCTTGATTCTTAAAATTCAAGAAATCATCAATCAACCATTTGACCAAGAACGTGTTCAAATCGATTTATTTGATCAATATTATAATATGGGTGAAGTAATCGAAAAAGATATGAGCATTATTGAATTAGCTAAAAATGCGATGATCGAGCTTGATATTGAACCTTTGATTGAGCCTGTCCGTGGCGGAACAGATGGTTCTAAGATTTCTTATCTAGGTATTCCAACGCCAAATATTTTTGCTGGTGGCGAAAATATGCATGGACGCTTTGAATTCGTTTCATTACAAGCAATGGAAAAAGCGACTGATGTAATCGTGAAAATTGCGGAATCTAACGCTAAATAAAGTTTGTAACTATTGATAATAGCACTAAAATTCAAAAAGAGGGAGTAACGTTACAGGTAGTGACTTACTTCCTGTTTTTCTGTCAAAGCTAGATAAGCATGTTCAGTTTTAAATTGGAAGGAAACGTGATGACAATGGAAAATGTAATGATTCTTTTTAATGAAACATCGGGTAAAGACAAAGGCAAAGAATTAGCAGAACAGTTTGTAGAGTATGCAAAAGATCATGGACAAACAACTACCCATTTTCTATTAGAACAAGTTGGCCCAGATTATGATAGTAAAAAAACAGTTGAAAAGGCGAAGACTGAAAATATCGATACGCTGATTTTTATTGGTGGAGATGGCACGATCAATCATAATGTAGAAGATTTCAAAGAAGAGTTACCGCATCTAAAAGTTGGTTTACTGCCTGGTGGAACGGTTAATAACATGGCTAGAGTTTTAGAAATTCCAATGAAATTTGAAGCGGCAGCCGATATCATTCTGGGCGGAGCTACTAGAAAAATCGATTATGGTATGATTAACGAAAAAGTGATCGTTAGTACAATGACGATCGGTATTTTAGCAGATACAGCGGCTCGGATCAGTCAAGAAGATAAACAAAAATACGGTAAACTTATTTTTGTGAAAAACTTTTTCAAATTGCTCGCTAAGAAAAAACGTTATCGTTTAGAAATTAAAACAGAAAAAGAGCAGTGGCAAGGAAAGACACAGTTAGTGACTGTGACCATGACGAATTCGGTTGGTGGGTATACGAATTTTGATGATTCAGCATCTCCAGATGATGGTTTGTTTCATTTAACGATCTTACCAAAATTAAACTTTTTCAAATTGGCTTTTTATCTACCGAAAATTATTGCAGGAAAAATCTATGAACTTCCTGATATCAAGTATATAACGGCAGCTGAGATAGATATCAAAAGCTTGAACGAAAAAAAAGTTGGGACACGTGTTGATGGAGACCCAAGTGAGGATTTACCGATTCAAATGAACGTTGTTAAGCATGGTTTGACTGTTTTTGTTCCAAAATCTTAGATTTGATTTTTATTGCAAAGTACCTTATTAAGAGGATGAGGGTTGGAGGGAAATGAATGGCAGATTTATTGAAACATTTACCATGGGTATATTTACTCATAATAAATGTTGTTGAATTTTTTGCAATGTATATTGATAAACAACGGGCTAAACGTAAAAAATGGCGTATACCTGAATTTGATTTGTTACTTGTTGGCTTGATCGGTGGAGGAATCGGCGGTTTACTTTCTCAGCAACTGTTTCATCACAAAACAAGAAAATTACGCTTTTATTTTTCCTTTATTTTTGGTACACTTGTAGCTATTGCAATTCTTTATTTTAGCTATAAAAAATAAGAATGAAGACAAATTTAGTGGGGAGAAACCATGAAAAGCAATTCTAAAACAAAAGTTTTCCTAAATATTGGCTTGTTAGCGATTTTTATCGGTGTGATCATCTATGTGATGGATAATTCACTTAGCGATATATTTGCTCAATTAATGAAAACAAGCTGGATCGTTGCTGCTCTTGTCGTTTTGTTAGGTGTTGTTTATCAAATCGTTGAAGGGCGTTCCATCAAAGAAATTGCCTCGTACTTTCAAAAAGATTTCACGACTAAAGATGGTTTTTTCACCTCTTGTTATGTTGCCTTTTATCGTGTGATTTCTTTTGGAACAGGTACGTTGCTTTCTGAAATTTATTTTTATAAGAAAAAAGGACTGGCAGTTTCTCAAGGTGTTGGTGTAACAGCTCTGCATATGATCATGTATAAAGTTGCAGTTATTTTTTTATCTACATTAGGTTTGATTTTCCAGTTTTCTTTATTTTATGAGCGTTCACCAAAAATGATTCCTTTTATTTTAGTCGGGGTCGGCTTGACGTTTGTGCTGATTTTTTCACTATTGATTCTTTCAAGTAGTATCAATCTTCAAGTGCTTTTAATAAGCTGGACAAATAAGCACTTTAAGCGAAAAAAATTACGGGATTGGGTAGATAAATGCAATTTGCAAATCTATTCTTTAAGAGAAACGGTTCAAACGATTACCAAAGACCGTTCAGCGATGATTCGGATTTTTGGCTGGAATGTTGCGAAGTTACTTTTTTGGTATGTGATTCCTTATGTGGTCTTGGTTGAAAATCATCCAAATATCGACTTCCTTTTGGTTCTTTCGTTTACCAGTTTTTCAGTGATTTTATCAGGTGTTTTTCCGACACCTGCAGGAATTGGACCGTTTGAATTTGTTTATTTATTACTGTTTAAACCTTTAGTAGGAACAGTTGATGCAGTATCATCTTTATTATTGTACCGCTTTGGCAGCTTCGTTTTGCCATTTCTGATTGGGTTTATTTATGTCTTGATTCAAAAGAGACGAGAGATAAAATCAGGACTTCATGCTGTTAGGGAAGAGAAAAAAGAAGTGATGGATGAGAAGCATTAAAGAGCCGAACGAAACGTATATCGTTTCGTTGGGTTCTTTTTTATTTGAATAATCACTTTATTAGAGTTACTATTGATTTGTAAAGAATATATTTATGGGAAGGTGAAAATATGAGTAAAAAAATGACCACAAGTGAAGGACAACCCGTAGCCAATAATCAACATTCGCAAACAGCTGGTAAAAGAGGACCAGTATTGATTCAAGATGTTCATCTTTTGGAAAAATTAGCTCATTTTAACCGCGAAAGAATTCCAGAAAGAGTAGTTCATGCTAAAGGAGCTGGTGCTTTTGGCGAGTTTGAGCTGACTAATGACATGAGCCACTATACAAAAGCTGAACTTTTTAATGGCGTAGGAAAAAAGACGAGAGTAGCGATTCGTTTTTCTCAAGTAGCTGGTGAATCGGGTTACATCGATACGTACCGCGATGTTAGAGGGTTTGCAGTCAAGTTTTATACAGAAGAAGGAAATTATGATATTGTCGGTAATAATACACCCGTATTTTTTGTTAATGATCCGTTAAAATTTCCTGATTTTATCCATTCTCAAAAGCGTGATCCCAAAACACATTTACGAGATCCTTATATGCAATGGGATTTTTGGTCCCGTTCACCAGAATCTGTTCATCAAGTCACGATTTTAATGGCTGATCGAGGTATCCCTGCAAGTTATCGTACGATGCATGGTTACGGCAGCCACACGTTTAAATGGGTCAATAATCAAGGAGAAGTTTTTTGGGTGAAGTATCATTTTAGAACAAACCAAGGTGTAAAAAATCTAACAGATGATGTTGCTGCTCAGATTGCTTCTGAAAATACAGAATATCTAACAGATGAATTATTTCAAGCGATTGAAAAAGGTGATTTTCCTTCATGGACACTTTGTGTGCAAATCATTCCATATGAAGAAGGCTTGAACTATAAATATGATTTATTTGATGTAACTAAAGTTGTTTCACAAAAGGATTATCCGTTGATCGAAGTTGGCAAAATGACATTGAATGAAAACCCACAAAACTATTTTACAGATGTGGAAGAAATTGCTTTTTCACCTGCTAACTTGGTGCCAGGAATCGAAGTATCACCTGACAAGTTACTACAAGGAAGATTATTCGCCTATAAAGATGCGGCGCGCTATCGTTTAGGTGTGAATTACGATCAATTACCTGTCAATAAACCAATCAATGAAGTCAATAATTATGAACGAGATGGTTTCATGCAAGGAAATAATCCAGGTGGAGCAGTTAATTATGAACCAAATAGTCAAGATGGACCAGTACAGGATGAGTCTGCAGCGATTACACCATTCGATATAGAAGGGCAGGCGGGAACTTATGAATATGGTCCAGATCACTATTCTCAAGCAGGCGATCTGTACCGTTTGATTCCAGAAGATGAAAAAGAACGCTTAGTCCAAACTATTAAGAACAACTTAGGTCAGGTTGATAATCGAGAAATTCAGGTTTTAGAAATCAAACAATTTTATCAAGCGGATCAAGAATATGGTTCAAGAGTTGCTAAGGCTTTGAACATTCCAATAGAAGAAATCCAGCAGTAAAAAATAGTTTAAACCGGTCACCAATAAAATAGAATACAACGACTCGACTCTATAAATTGTTTTTTTATCAAACAATTAAAGCAATAGTCTTAGTTATGCAAAGTAAGAGCGTATAAAATCAAGTCTGCTGATTTTATACGCTTTTAATTTACATCCTCCTTAGATCAAAAATATATTGAACTTTTTTTACAACTAGTGTACTATTTAACTAGAACACTAGTGAAGGTTAAAATCAATTGGAGGTAAAGTCATGGATTTCCATACAGATCGGCCGATTTATTTACAAATTATGGACTTTATCATTCAGCAAATTGTTTCTGGAAAGCTTGAGCCAGGAGAAAAAGTTAAAGCTGTAAGAGAGATGGCGGTCGAATTAGCCACAAATCCAAATACTGTTCAACGAGCTTTACAAGAATTGGAACGTGAAGATATTTTATTTTCTAAACGTGGATTGGGACGCTTCGTAACAGAAGATATTGAAAAAATCAGCGACTTACAAAATCAAGTAGTTGGCCAAGTAATCGAAAATTTTTTAGCTGAAATGAAAAATTTCGGTTGGTCACAAGAAGAAGCAAAGGATTTGCTGGAAGTGTATATCGAAAGGGAGAAGTAATAATGGCAGATTTAGTGAAGGTCGAACAATTGAGTTACCGCAAAGGAATGAAGCAAATTTTTAATGAGTTGAGTTTTTCTGTTTCATCTGGGAAAATCATTGCGTTGATCGGCGAAAATGGTTCTGGAAAAACAACGATCATGCGTCTACTTTCCGGTTTAGCTTTAAATTGGAAAGGGCAGATTTTGATTGATGGGAGCGTCGTTGGGACAAAAACAAAATCATTTGTGGCCTACCTAGAAGATCAAAATAATTTTCAACCGAATCAGCAATTAGAAGAAGTCATCTCATTTTATGCGCGCTTTTATTCAGATTTTGATAAACGAAGAGCATACGAATTATTGCGTTTTATGAATTTGAGTGAGTCAGAAAAACTAGGAAACTTATCAAAAGGAAATGCTGAAAAATTTGCTTTGAGTATGACTTTGGCTAGAAGAGCAAAATTATATTTATTAGATGAACCATTGAGCGGAGTAGATTTATTATCAAGAGAAAAGATCATTCAATCATTGTTGCAGTGGTTTGACGAGGAAAGTACGATTATCATCACTACACATCAATTAAGGGAAATTGAAACGATTATTGATGAAGTATTATTTTTACGCGATGGACAGATCATTCTTCATGAATCATTGGAAACGATCAAAGAAGTCAAACACAAGGATTTAGAAGACTTGTATCGTGAGGTGTATGAGATATGATCAAGCTATTTCGATTATTTTTTTCAAAGACACTTATTTTAGTTTATAGCGTTACTTGGATTTTGACAATCTTACTAGGGTTTATAAATGTATACAACGTAAAGCAGCAATCGGCTGATTTCAGTGCGGCATTTTTATCTTTTTCAATTATGATTTTTTTTCTGCTCTTTTTTGTACTAGAATCAAATCGTATTTATCAATTTTTTCGAGATACCGATTATCGATTACTGCCAATTAGTACAAGAAAATTGTATTTTTGTAATGTGATTTTCAGTACAATCGTAGGTTTTAGTTTTTTTATAGGAAATGCGATTATTGGAGTGCTGATAAATTATACAATAATTAATATACCGCTGGATATAAGTATATCTTGGATCGATGGTGTCGCTGCTATTGTTGATGTAGTTGTTTTATTTTTAGTGGTACAATTTTTAGTTTGTATATACTCTGCGAGTAAGCAATTTATTCAAAAGAGATTTCGTTGGATTTCGGAGATAGCATTATTCGTACTCTTTATGATTTTAATGGATCGTTTTTCGGGATTTGATCTGGGCATTATAAAAGGATTTGTGATAGATACTTTTGGTATGAAGCAAGAAATCTATTTTCGTGTAATTTTACAAGTAGTAACCGCTTGTCTTTATTTTAACCTAAGCATCTGGGTGATCAATCGGTTTGTGGAAGCGGGGGATAAATAAATGTGGCTGTTATGGAATGAATATAGGAAAGAGAGCCGTTTATTATGGCTGTTTAGTGGTTGTTCGTTTCTAATTCTCAGTGGGTTTATGGTGTATAATTTAGGATTTCAACAAATACATTTTCAAGGGATTTCTCAATTTGTTTTAATTATGGTATTTTTCTTCTTGTTTGCTCATTTTATTTATGAAATGTATCGGCAAATCAAAGTTTGGAAAAAAAGTCAGTATCGCTTGTTACCAATTAGTGAAGCTAAATTTTATTTCAGTAATATTCTGTTTAGCTGGATTACGACCACACTCTTTATGACTTGTTACTATTTGTGTCTTGTCGGGCTGGTTTTTCTTTTGGATAAACAAGTAGATATGGCGAATTTTCAAGAGTATTGGAAACATCTTTTGATTGCTAGCTACTTTTTCTTTTCAACATCAATCTATGTTCAGTTGGTTTATTTATTAAGTAGTTTGATTAGCATGAATGCGCCAATCAGATTGCAAAGAGTATCAAAATATGTACTTTTTCTAATCTTGTTTGTGGCAGAAGTAGTAATCAGCGATCAACTACTAAACGGGTACAAAAAAATTGCATTCATTGAGAGTCATCAGTTTAAAATCACTGTAGGATATGTTCCGTTGTATTTAGAAGATCTAATTTTTGATGGATTTTTACTTGTGATAAGTAGCGTGGCTAGTATTTTCATTTTGAAAAAATATATCGAAGCAGAAAGAAGGTAAATCATGGAAAATAAGCAAGTATTAGAAGTAAAAAATATTTCAAAACGTGTAGGCAAAAAAACAATCATCAAAGACGCATCATTTATCGTTAAAAGTGGGAAAGTAACTGGTTTATTAGGACCAAACGGTGCAGGTAAAACAACGATCATTCGCATGCTGGTTGGATTGATGAGCCACGATGAAGGCTCCATTCAAATCAATGGTCAGTCACTTTCGACGAATTTTAAAGAGGCTATGACTCATGTCGGCGCTATCGTCGAAAATCCAGAGTTATATAATTATATGACTGGCATGGAGAATTTAAAACAATATGTCCGCATGTCTCCTAAACAAGTCAGTGATGAAGAATTATATCAAGTGATCCGCAGTGTTCATTTGGAAAACAACATAGATCAAAAGGTCAAAACTTACTCTTTAGGTATGCGCCAAAGACTAGGTGTAGCGCAAGCAATTTTACACCAACCAGATCTATTACTTTTAGACGAGCCGATGAATGGTTTGGACCCGAAAGGAATGCGTGAGTTTCGGGAGATGATCCAAGCATTGAAAAATAAAGGTGTCGGTGTGCTGATTTCAAGTCATCAATTAAGCGATATGGAGTTATTATGTGATGATTTAGTAATTGTTCAAAAAGGGTCAATCACTTACGTTGGACCTATGAATAATCCAGAAGAAGAAAATAAACTGGTTTTATTACTTGAAACTGATCAGCAGCAACAAGCTTTGGCATATTTAAAGGAACAAGGATATGTTGCGGTTATTGACGGTAGTTATCTGAAAATTGAACTGGCTGAAGACACCAGAACAACCCTAGTAAAACAATTGGTCGACTTAGGTATAGGGATTAAAGAGCTGAAAGTACATGTAGATTCTTTAGAAGAGAACTTCTTGCGCTGGACAGAAGATGGAGGATTATAATATGAGCGTACTGATAAAAAATGAATGGTTAAAGTTGATCAAGAAAAAATCATCTTGGATTATGTGGATTCTATTAGCTGCGATGACATTTGGGATTACGTTGCTAGTAAAATCAACGGTCAAAAATCAAAGTGGCGAAGTCATGATGAAGGCTAATGATCTATTTGCTAGTTTGACTGAAATGACCTCATTTCTCAATTTATTTATAGTAGTAGTTGCTGCATCGATAGTTGCAGAAGAGTTCAGTCGAGGTACTATCAAATTCTTATTGATTCGCCCATATACGAGAAGCCAGATTCTATTTTCAAAATTTGTCGCTTGTTTGATTTACAGTGTGATCGGTACAGTGATTTTGTATGGTAGCAGTCTGATTTCTGCGAACTTGTTACTAGGTGCCCAATCACCATTCGCTGTTGTCAAAGGCTATCATGGCTGGAATGCACTGACAGTGGCTGGCGCATACGCTGGTGCGAACTTACTTCTGATTCTTTTGTATATCACAATTACTTTATTTATATCTGCAGCCATTCGTTCACAAAGTTTAGCTGTTGGTGTTGGTTTAGGAGTTTTGTTTGGCAGCAGCATTATTAATTCATTTTTAAATGTTGTAATCACTGAACATCAATGGTTGAAATGGAATCCGTTTAATATGTTGAATATTAAAAATACAATCATGGAAAATGGTGAAGCAGCTAACAATTATCCTGGTTACTTGAATTTTTGGCAAATGACTGCTGGGATTTTAGTCTATAGTTTCATTATTTATCTAGTGATGCAACTGTTATTTAAGAAGAGAGATGTGTCATTGAGCTAACCTTTTCTTATCATTACTAGTTATAATTTAATGTTAAATGAGAAAAATAAACTATTGTGTAAAATAGAAAACAAGATCGAAACTTTGTCTTAACAAGGTTTTGGTCTTTGTTTTTATAATGATAAAAATGTTTTATTAGAGAAAATGAATAGTTTCGTTTTTTATCTAATAAATTGCTGATAAAATCAATATTTATGCATGTGAAAGCTTGTCTAAATACTTAAAAATGATTATGATTAAAAAGATATTTTATACTTAATTATGATTGGAGTGTTTTGATGGAACAAAAGCAACTACGATGGTTTACCGTAGGTCTGATCGCTTTCAACATGGTCTGGGGCTTAGGTAACGTCGTGAATAACTATGCACAACAAGGAATTTCAGTTGTGACATCATGGGTTTTGATTTTGGTCTTATATTTTATTCCCTACGCGTTGATCGTGGGACAACTTGGTTCAACCTTCAAAGACAGCAGCGGAGGAGTTAGTTCGTGGGTTCAAAACACAAGTACAAAACGTTTAGCTTATTATGCTGCGTGGACATATTGGGTTGTGCATATTCCGTACTTAGCTCAAAAGCCGCAATTAGTTCTGATTGCTTTTGGCTGGGCGATCCAAGGAAATGGAGACATTGTCAATAACTTCTCAGTTGTAGGAATTACCTTGATTTCCTTAGCTATTTTCTTAGTATTCTTGCTTTTATCGACAAAAGGTTTGATGACTTTAAAAGTTATTGGTGGAATGGCTGGAACGGCGATTTTTGTGATGTCTATGCTGTTTATCTTATTGGCAGTTGGCGCACCAATGATGAATTCTACATTTGAATTTGCTACACCTCATATGGATAAAATCAGTACGTATATACCTAAATTTGATTTTAGTTACTTTACGACGGTTTCAATGCTGGTCTTTGCCGTTGGCGGTGCGGAAAAAATTTCGCCATATGTAAATTCAATGAGAAATCCAGCGAAAGAATTTCCAAAAGGAATGATTTTCCTAGCAGCAATGGTTGGCGTTTCAGCAGTTTTAGGCTCATTTGCTATGGGGATGTTATTTGCAAGTAATAATATTCCAGAAGATTTGATGGCTAATGGTGCATACACAGCATTCCAACTATTAGGTGAATATTATGGTGTGGGTAACTTGCTGATGATCATTTACGCAATTACAAACGGAATTGGACAAATTTCAGCTTTAGCCTTTTCAATCGATGCGCCACTTCAAATTCTTTTAGCTGATGCTGATCCTGATTATATTCCAGCAGCTCTTCGTAAAAGAAGTAAAAAAGGAACTTTGGTCAATGGTTACTTGTTAACAGGTATTTTAGTAAGTATTATCATCGTATTACCAATGTTTGGTATAGACAATATCAAAGAATTGGTCAAATGGTTGACTAACTTGAATTCAGTTGTAATGCCAATGCGTTATCTATGGGTATTCTTCGCATATATGATGCTAAATAAAGCGTATAAAAATTATACGTCAGAATATAAGTTTATCAAAAATCCAAAGATTGCTTTTGGTTTCGGATTATGGTGTTTCCTATTTACAGCTTTCGCTTGTATTTTAGGAATGGTACCAAAGGTTGATTTTACGACAGATCCTCAAGCTTGGTTTTTCCAATTAGCATCTAATATTATTACACCAGTTGTGTTGATTTTATTAGGTATGATTTTACCAGCGCTTGCTCGTCGTGATAAGAAGAAAGCACAAGTTAATTAATAGCAGAGAGAAAAATGCTCACTATGAGTGTTTTTCTCTCTTTTTATCTATAGGGGACTAGTCAACTTTTTTATTGCTGTCTTTAGTTATGGCTTTTCTAACTAGTATTATTAATCAAATATTTAGTATGTTTGGATTATTGTGGTTTAAAAATATATTTCACTTGATGTTTTTCTTTTAATTTAGAATATTTCTAAAAAAATGAGAACATTTCTTCCTTTTTATCGGTATAATAGAAGGAGAAGTCTGTTCTTTTTTCTAAAAAAATGATACGATTTATACAGGAAAAAAATTGAGGAAGTGAGAACAATTAGTAAGCGACAACATCAATCAGAAAAAGAAGAAAGATTAACGTATCTTTGTAAAGAAGTTGACCCCGATTATCTAGGCCGTGAGATTTACGCGGATGATGTTGATACTCCATATACATTTTATTTAGTTCGAAAGTTGAATCTAGCAAAAGATTACCAAAATCTTGCTGAAGGGGAAGCATTTTTCGATGCAATCTGTGATAGCTGGGATGAAATAGAAGAGTTTGAAGAGCTAGTAGTTAAAAAGATTTATATGTATGTTGAGACAGAGATAATCTATTACACATTATTTATGGGAAGTTTTGAACCAACTAGACGAGCCCTTCGCATGAACCTGAAACAATGGCTCGAAGGAATTACTCTTGAAAAACAAGATCGTGCACTGGTTTCTCGTGGAGAAAACACATTGAATTCTGGGGAAGTTCAAAGAATGATGAAGCAGATGCTTGAAACGTCAAATGAGATTTTTCGTTTACGCAAAATGATCAGTGACTTAACTGAAACGATCAAACATGAGAAAAACGAGATGTTTATAGCTAAGAGTAATCCAATCATTTCTAGAAGCATTCAGACTATTCATCTGAAAAGAGCCCATCCTTTAATGGTCGAAGAAAATAAAAGGACAGAAGTGACTGACTCCACTACAGCTGATATAGAAGTTGAACTTTTTGCCGATGACAAGCACGATGTTGTGCCAGAAATGACATCAGAAAAAATAGATGAATCAATAGAAACAAAGGAAGAAGACGGTCAAGCGATAGGAAAAAAGTTGGAGAAGGAATTGGCGAAAAAACCAATTCAAGACGATTTCCAAGCAGAAGAAGAACCTATAGATTATCTAAATCTGGAACAAGAAGATAACAATGAATCAAATCAAGATAGACCAGTAAAACAAGCACGCACTTCACTAAGATTAAAACGAAAACAGTTAGAACGTGAACAAGCAGAGCAGACTACAAAATCTAAGGCTGTGAAAGAAGATACGGAACAAGAAGTAACAGCGCCTGAGCCAGTAGATATTACACGCTTGGTATTGGATCAAAAAGCAACGAAAAAAACAACACCAAGTAACTGGCCCCGTTTTTCAAGGCTGTTAAAAGCAAGCAAAACAATTGAAGCACCAGAAAAAGTCCCTAGTTTTACTAAGAGTGAAATGGAAAATTTAGAAGACGAAATCTATTTATGTTTTATGAACAAGCGGATGCGTTTAGCAACGAAGAAAAGTCATGTACAGAAAAAAAGAGTCTTACGTTCGGAATTGCTAGCTCAAATTAGTCAAGCAGAATATTTAAATTATTCTTGGGGGCAAGTATTAAGACAACGTAAAGAAGATGTCTTGATTTGCGGTCGCTTAAGTTGTGGTGGTTTAGTCGCATCTTTAGACGAATTTTTAAAAGAAATGCGAGCAATTGCGTATAGCCGTTCATTATTTGGTAAAAAAGTTCGCTGTTCTGTTGACCTATTGCGCCGTTTAGATGGGTATATTTTAATGGACCAATATATGCAAAATTTAAGTTTGATGCCAGTTGAAGAATAGTTGGCATGATAAAAAAGTGAATGGACTTTTAATAGACTAAGGTAAAGCTTTATAAGCTTTGCTTTAGTCTATTTTTGATAGATATATAATTTAGAGTAAAGTGCTGTTAATTGGTTAAATATGACTTCTAATGTATGATTAGAATACAGCACAATCTTAATAGGATTATACATAGCCTATAATAGTTAATCATAGTGGAGGTAAATAATATGAAGAAATTTTTTAAGAAAAAAACTGCAGACGAAAAAAACTCACCCTTAAAAAAAGCTGGAAAAAGTGACAAACTAAAAGAAAACAAGAGCGTAAATATGGATAATGAAGCAGATGAAAAAGAATTTGAATCATTTTTCTCTGAAGTAATAAAAAAATTTCCTGAGAAAACATCATCAATTATCCTTAACAGTTATGGAAAATCAAAAGAACGTGCTGAAAAAATCATGGCTAAAAGTAAAAATCAATTCGGTAGTATCTTCGATGAATTTTTGAAAGGCGTAGATGACGATACTCGTAAAAAATGCCACAAAACGGTTCATGCAGCGTCCTTAACAGCTGCAATCGTAGGCTGTTCACCAATTCCTTTTTCAGATGCATTTCTACTTGTTCCTATTCAGTTAACAATGATGGCTCGTTTGCATAAAATATTTGGGCAATCTTGGTCTGAAAGTATGGGCAAAAGTATAGGGAAAGAAATTGTCGTTGTTGGATTAGGCAAAAGTGCAGTGGGCAATATAATAAAATTTATTCCCGGAGTAGGAACCGTTGCGGGTGCTGCCATCAATGCGACTGTTGCCAGCACGATTACAGAAACGCTTGGTTGGGTTACTGTCAAAATGTTAAACGATGGAGAAGACATTTTTGAGCAAACAATGACGTTTAAAGGGCAATTTAAAACCCTGTTTGACGCAGTACAAAATTCTAGTAAGAAATCAAAATAGAGCTTAGGAAAACGGATCAGCTTAAAAGAATGAATTAGAAAATTTTAAACTGAAAAGGAGCTTTCTATTATGAAACAATCTATAGTTCACATCTCATCAATAGTTGATGATTACGATGAAGCATTTATAAAAAACATATTGTAATATCGATGGTATTTGTTTATTATTAGTACAATTCGTATTAATAATAAAAGGGTGAAGGTTTTGTTATGATAGGATACAGTCTATGAATCATATAAAACGGATATTTTTATTGTTCCCATTTATAATTTTAACGGCTTGTTCTTTTCCAATAGAAGAGAATATAGGTGAATCAGATGATTACTCAAAAAAAGATATAGAAAATGCAATATCTGTAGTGGAAAAAGAGTATAAAGAGTTTTTATCTGTTGGTAGACCAATAGTTTTAACATTGAATCAAGAAACATCTGATAGAGTTCTTAAAGATTATTCAGTTGACCTAAAAAAAGATTTAATTGTTTTAGATTCTGATATCAGAACAAACCTATTTTCAGATTCGTTATCTCCGTTATCGGTTTATAAAAATTTTTATTGGATTTTAGAAAAAGAGGAAGATAGTTTTAAAATTATTCATGGTGGTTTTTTGAATTAATGTTCAAAAGTGAACAAAAATAAAACAGAAAGGATAATCTTAATTGATTGTCTTTTTTGTTTTTTTATCAAATTTAAATGTATTGACTGAATAAAATCGGGCATTTCTGCGTTCACGAAGGATTTCTGAAAAATAGCTATAACTCAATGTATACCTTTTTGGGAAAGCTTTGCAACAGAAGCTTTAAAAGTGTTATATTAATCTTGCTGAGTTTTATAATTACAGGTGGAACGATATAGGTAGCTTCGAGACTTAAATAAAATTATTTGAAATAGTTGTTGTATAAAATCCGTATAGAACCTTTAAGGCAACCAAGAAGAATCCTAACAACGCTAAAACAAAACATTTGATTAATTGCTCTTACTATATAAAAGAAGTACATTTTTAAGGAGAACAAGATAAAAATAGAACGTATGCTAACCATTATTGTGATGTTACTTAATAGAAATCGTATAACAGCAAATGAATTGGCTGAGAAATTTGAAGTGTCAGTCCAGACTATTTACCGAGATATCGAAACAATCAATCTAGCAGGAATCCCAATCATCTCCCATTCTGGAAACAACGGTGGATTCAGTATTTATGAGAGTTATAAGTTAAATCATCAAGTACTGACTCTTAATAATTTGTCCTACCTTCTTTCTGTTCTTAAGGATATTAATGCTACAGTTGCAGACATTGAGTTAGAATCATCTATAGAAAAACTACAAAATATCATCCCTAAAAACAAGACAGATTATCTAAAGTTGCATATGGAGCAAATCATCATTGATGTCCATCCTTATGGAGACTCTCCAGATCAAAAAGTATTAGTTAAGACGCTAAGAAAAGCTATTACACAGACTCAGTTACTGACGATTGACTACAGAAATTATGATCATATCGTCAGCAAAAGACAAGTTGAACCTATGTCTCTTGTATTTAAAAATTACACTTGGTATTTATTTGCTTATTGTCTTTTAAAAGAAGACTTTCGAATATTTAGAGTTACCCGTATCAGTGATTTTCACATTGAAAACCAAACATTTGAACGCCGAGAAAAATCCTATCACGAGATTACGGCATTATTAAATGAGCAAACAACAATGACCACCATTGTCTTGAAAATTTCTTCTAATATGAAGTCTCGTGTGGAGGATGTTTTTAATAAAGAAGATGTAGCAGTGTTAGACACGGGTGAATTTCTGGTTACTGCTACATTCCCCGAAAAAGAATGGTTGTTCTCTCTCAGATTTAGTTTTGGAGAGCATATAGAAATCTTAGCGCCAGAAGAAATGCGCCAAAAAATGGCTACCAAACTCAAATTGATGGCTGAAAAATATCATTAAGTACGTTTCTCAAAGCTGACAGACTGTTGTCAAACCTCCATGATACTATTGTTCTTGTAAGACAGTTTTATCTAAATTAGGAGGATATCAAATGAAAAATAATAATGAATTTCTAACACCAACACTTATCTCAGTGAATGGAGTAGAGCTAGAGGTTTTTGAAGCTGGACAACAAAATTTGGGGCAACCTATCGTTCTGTGTCATGGCTGGCCAGAGCATGCCTATTCTTGGAGACATCAAGTGACTCCACTTGTAGAAGCAGGTTATCACGTGATTATTCCTAATCAACGAGGTTACGGGAAATCTTCTTGTCCAAAAGAAGTCGGACAATATGATATTGAATATTTAACGGGTGATCTTGTTGCTCTGTTGGATCACTACCAATACAAAGACGCCATTTTTATGGGGCATGATTGGGGTGCAAGTGTTGTTTGGAGTATGGCTTTGCTACATCCAGAACGTGTTCGTAAAATGATTAACTTATGCTTGCCCTACCAAGTTCGTGGAGAGAAACCTTGGATTGATTTTATGGAAGAAGTTTTTGGAGATGATTACTATTTTGTTCATTTCAACAAAAAACCAGGTGTTGCAGATGCTATCTTGGACGAAAATGCCTCACAATTTCTTCATAACTTATATCGCAAAAATGTGCCAGCACAAGGTCCTAGTGAAGGAATGGAAATGATTCGTCTAGCTAAAGCAACCAAACCATTAGGTGAACCTGTTATGAGCGATGAGGATATTGCTGTTTATATCACAGCCTTCAATAAGACAGGATTTACTCCAAGCATTAATTGGTACAGAAATTTAAATCGTAATTGGCATTTATTAGCTGATGTATCGCCTGTCCTTCATCAGCCAACATTGATGGTTTACGGTGAGAAAGATATTATTCCGCCGCTTCCAAATATCAAAGATTTTGTCCCTAATATAGACATTAAGAGTTTAAATGCTGGTCATTGGATTCAAGAAGAAAGACCAGTTGAGCTCAATCAAATAATTTTAGAATGGCTGAAAAAATGAGTGAAGTTCTATTTTTTAGTAATCAAACAGAATTTATTAATTGGTTGACTATTCATCACCAAACAGCTAGTGAAATTTGGGTCGTTTTTTTAAGAAAAAGACCAATAAAGCAAGTCTTACTTGGCCTGAATCAGTAGATTGTGCACTGTCGTTTGGTTGGATTGATGGGATACGAAAAACGGTTGATGAAGATAGCTATAAAATTCGTTTTACTCCACGCAAGTCTAATAGCCTCTGGAGTAAAGTGAATGTGCAAAAGGTGTATAAACTCATAGAACTCAATCAAATAAGGCCTGAGGGATGGGCTGTTTTCAATATTTAAATGCAAGAATGGACTAATGCAGAAAAAAATTACTTTTAAGTCCGATGATATAAAATTGCTAATTAAAACACCACAAGTGGTACTGACTTCTAAATGGCAAATGACTAATTTAAAATACCTAAAAGAACAAAACTTTTTCTGGAAATAATTTTCCAAGAAGAATCAGTAATTAGAAAGAAGATGTATGGGATATGAAGAGGAGTGATTTAATGATCACTAAATCAAAAGTAGTATTTTACTTAATATTAGTTAGTGTAGTTCCGATAAGTTTTTTGGTAAATAGAAAATATGCTGTTTCTTTTAGTGATATACTTTTGAATTATAGCGTACCTTGTATAATCATATTTATGTGTGTATTTATAAAAGGAGGAAATAAAATTTTTAGAGCTATCATAATGACACTTATTATGCTGTGGTTTATTTTTTTAACTCTGCATTATTTAATTGGATTCCATAATCCAAATTGGGGAAATTGAATCTGTAGTTGGTGTAACAAAAAAGAAAAACTTTATAAAATCAAAGGAATCATTCTGCGAACCTACTGCGAATGATTCCTTTTTTATTAAGCAGAAAAAGAATCAAACTCCCAACTTAAATAGAACAAGAAGAGCCTCAAAAACAACTAAATCCCCTTCATCTTACAACCTTTCAAACTAACACTAAAAAAAAAGTTGATTTTGTAGTATAATTTTCAAGGATAGGGGAAAGGTGGGAAGTCAATGAATAAAAGTCAGACCTATGCAGTCGTTGATATAGAAACAACAGGAACAGATCCAAGCGTAGACCGGATCATTCAATTCGGCTGTGTGCTGGTTCAAAAAGGGGAGATCATTTCCCGTTTTGCTACTGACATCAATCCCAATCAAGCTATTTCTAAACAAATTCAGCAACTTACTGGTATTAGTAATGCACGTGTACAAAAAGCACCTTATTTTGAAGATGTTGCACTTACAATTTATAATTTATTGGCTGATACGGTTTTTGTTGCTCATAATATTTATTTTGATTATTCCTTTTTAACGCAGGAGTTGGTACGATGTGGCACGCCTAAGTTGAAAATACCTGGAATTGACACAGTCGAATTAGCTCAGATTTTCTTGCCGACTGAAAAGAGTTTCCGTTTAGGTGATTTGTCTGAAAGTTTAGGACTGATCCATGATAATCCTCACCAAGCGGATAGTGATGCACAGGTGACGGCTGAACTTCTGCTTTTGATTGAAGAAAAAATGCGACGATTGCCGCTGATTACAATGGAAGTAATCGACCGTTTAAGTCAGCAAACAGGGATGGATACGAGCTCTTATATTCATCATATATATAAAGAAATGAAGCAGGATATTCAACCTTTAGCAAAAGACCAGCATGTTGTGTCTGGAATTGCTTTGAGAAAAAAAGAAATTCCACTATACGAAGAAAAGTTATATGGAAAATCGATTTTTCCGCAAAAGAAGAAAGCCAAAGAAAAAGTTTTTGCAGAAAAAATCGGCTATCGTTCAGAGCAAAGTCGGATGATGAATTTAGTTTATGATCATTTTACGAATGATGAGAACAAAAATTTATTTATTGAAGCAGCTACGGGAACAGGAAAAACCTTAGGCTATTTATTTCCGTTGAGTTATTTGGCAACACCAGAGAACCCTGTTATTATCAGTACAGTTTCTATCGTGTTACAAAATCAATTAACTGAAAAAGATATTCCGCTAGCAAATCAGGTTTGTCCTAAACCGTTACAAGCAACGATCATTAAAAGTCATCGCCATTATATTGATTTACAGCGGTTTAAAGCTACGCTGAAAAATCCAATCCAGCAAAAACAATATGCATTGTATCAAATGGGAGTCCTCGTTTGGCTAGTAGAAACAAAGACTGGTGACCTTGATGAATTACAATTAACGAATTTCAACCATGTTTTTTGGCGCAATGTTGCTCATCGTGGCATCGATTTTTTATCCGAACAAGATCCGTTGTATCAAGAAGATTTTGTACGATTTTTATATAAGAAAGTTAAACAAAGTAATGTATTGATTGTTAATCATGCTTTTTTAGCACAAGAAACCCTTAGAGAAGTCCCACTTCTTCCTAAAAGCTCGTATCTGATCATTGATGAAGCGCATCATTTGCCGGATATTGCTGGAAAGATTGCTAATCGTCAATTTAATTATGCTTCATTTAAAAAGCAGGCAAGTCTGTATTTAGAAGAAGATCAGTTGTTTGATCAGGTGAACCAAATATTTGAATCAGAAACACAAGTACAGCGATTATTGCGTATTTATTCTAAAGCACTGAATGATTTAGTTGAAGAATTTAGCGATTTGTTTTATGAGATCAACCAGCTGTTTAAAAATGATAAGCAGCGGACTGCTGAAGCTGTGTTGTTAACGAAACCATTATTTGATCATTTGTCATTAAACGGAGAGACGTCAATTCAAAAAATCGAGATTCTTTTAACGGAGATGCAGGAAATTCAAAATAGATTGCAACGATCGCTTGTCGATGAGTTGGAAAAATATACAGCCTCTCAGCGGATCGTATTTGTTAGTTTACTGCAATTCTTTGAACGAATCGCATATGTTTACGAGTGTTTTGATATTTATGTCAATGAATGGCATCCGCGTTGGATCAAAGAATATAGTCTTACTCCTCAAGGCTATGGCTTACTTGCCATCAATGATTTAGAAGCAAGTATTTTACCTGAAACAACTTGGTATGACCGTTATCAGCGAATCTTATATACGGGCGGCACTTTGAAATTTGGTAATGATAAAAAATACTTGCCCAATAAATTAGGATTGACCGATGTTTTGTTTAAAACGCTGCCTGATCCCTATGACTACGAACAAAATGCCAGCTTATATATTCCGACAGAAGCGGTTGCAATCAGTCAAGCTGACGCTGCAGAATTTTCGGCTTATATTGCTTCTGTGATCAAAGAGTTGTCAGAAAGCCAGAATCGTTCTATGCTAGTTTTATTCACATCACATGAGATTTTATCCAGTGTTTATTACCGTCTGCATCCGCAGTTTCTAAATGCTGGTAGAGAGCTCTTAGCTCAGGGAATCAGCGGCAGCCGGGAAAAAATCTTAAAACGGTTTGCTCATTCTAAAAATAGTATCTTATTAGGTGCTGACAGCTTTTGGGAAGGTGTAGATCTGCCAGGAGAAGCGCTGTCGATTTTGATTGTGACACGCTTGCCATTTGAAAACCCGAAACGGCCCTTTGTCAAAGCTCGTTATGATTACCTCGAAGAAAAAGGAATTAATCCTTTCACTCATGAAGCATTGCCTAAAGCAGCTCTACGTTTACGCCAAGCTTTAGGGCGTTTGATCCGCTCTGATGGCGATAAAGGAGCTTTGATTGTATTAGACAGACGTTTAGTGACAGCTAAGTACGGTAAGAGGATGTTAAAAGCATTGCCTAAAAATTTGCCGATCAAAGAAGAATCACTAAAGGAGATAACTTCCGAACTAAACGAATTTTTAAACAAATAAATGAAATAAATTTGCCTGCTATCTATTAAATCAAACTGATTTTCTGCTATAATGATAGCCAGTAAGTTTGGAAAGGGCGAGTCGAGTGCAAGAAGATCAAATTGAAACAAGAAAAACGAAGATTCTTTTAAGTATAATCGCAATATTATTAGCAATTATTGTGATGATCACTATTTTCTATGTTCGCTCAACACATCCAAGAACACAAGCGAAAAAAGAAGCAACTGAGATTGCAAAAGAATACGCACATCTGGAATCAGTTGATAAGTTTTATTGGTTTACCAGAAAGGAAACCTACTTTAGTGTGACTGGGAAAAATGATAAAGGGGAAGACCTAGTTGTAATCATCCCAAAATCAGGAAAAAAAGTCACTGTACTCAACCAAAAAGACGGCGTGGAAGAAGGACACATTCGCCAAATTATTGAAACAGAGTACAAAGAAAAAAATATTCAAAAAATCAGTTTAGGCTTGTATAATGACAAACCTACCTGGGAGATAGTGACAAAAAATGATGACGGCTTACTAAGTTATTATCTGTTGTCATTTGAAAAGGCCGAAGAAATCATGATCATTAAAAATGTCTGACGAGACAAATTAATATATTTGATGTAACAAGGCAAAAAATAAATGGAGGGAATAGTATGGAATTATCAAAACGTGCCCAAAAACTAGAACCTTCTGTGACCCTAGCTGCATCAGCGAAAGCAAATGCGTTAAAAGCAGAAGGAAAAGATGTATTAAGTTTAACGGTTGGTGAACCAGACTTCACCACGCCGAAAAATATTCAGCAAGCAGCAATCAAAGCGATCGAAAATGGTAAAGCTAGCTATTATACGCCATCTGGTGGAATCAAAGAGTTAAAAGAAGCTGTTGTCGACTATATTGCTCGCTATTATCAATTAAGCTATCAGACAAAGAATGTCATTGTGACAGATGGAGCCAAATTTGCCTTGTATCTACTTTTTCAAGCAGTCCTTGATCCAGCTGATGAAGTCATCATTCCAGTCCCTTACTGGGTAAGTTATGGTGAGCAAGTTAAACTGGCTGAGGGTGTGCCTGTGTTCATTTCGTGTAACCAAGAAAAAGAGTTTAAAGTAACGGTGGAACAATTAGAACAAGCCAGAACGGAAAAAACAAAACTCTTAATTTTAAATTCTCCCTCTAATCCAACCGGAATGATTTATTCAAAAGAAGAATTACGTAAAATCGGCGAATGGGCAGTTTTAAATGATATCTTGATTGTATCTGATGATATTTATGGTAGATTGGTATATAATGGCGCTACATTTACACCGATAGCAACAATTTCTGAAGCGATCAGCAAACAGACGATCATCATTAATGGTGTGTCTAAAAGTTATGCGATGACTGGTTGGCGTATCGGGTATGCCGTTGGAGATGAAACGATCATTGCTGCGATGAATGACATCGCTTCTCAGTCAACAAGTAATCCCACAGCTGTCAGTCAATATGCAGCACTAGAAGCGTTAAATGGAGATCAAGAAACCGTAGAAGTCATGCGTCAAGCTTTTGAAGAGCGTTTGAACAAGGTTTATCCTAAATTTGCCGCTTTACCAGGATTTAACCTGCAAAAACCACACGGGGCCTTTTATCTGTTTCCTAACATCAAAGAAACATTAACTATTTGCGGATATACAGATGTAACAAAATGGGTGAATGACTTACTAGAAGAAGCCCAAGTAGCTTTAGTTACAGGTGCAGGCTTTGGCGCTCCTGAGAATGTTCGGATCAGTTATGCGACAGATCTTGCAACATTAGAAGAAGCGGTCAAACGAATCAAAGCATTCATCGAAAAAAAATCAATTAGATAAAACACTTAATTCGGGATAGGCAAAAAAGAAATGAACGGAGAGACGATTGTGGAACAAATTCAAATTATCGATTCAAAAAATCATGTAGGCGAAACAGTAAAAATAGGTGCATGGATTGCTAATAAACGCTCAAGCGGTAAAATCGCTTTTTTACAATTACGCGATGGAACAGCATATTTTCAAGGAGTTGTAGTTAAAAGTGAAGTACCGGAAGAAACTTTCCAATTGGCTAAAGGTCTAAATCAAGAAACATCAGTTTGGATCATTGGGGAAATCAGAGAAGACAGCCGTTCAAAATTTGGTTACGAGATCGGTGTAACAGGAATCGAAGTCATCGGGGAAAGTCATGATTATCCAATCACACCAAAAGAACACGGAACAGATTTTTTGATGGATCACCGTCACTTATGGTTACGTTCTTCTCGTCAACATGCAATCATGCAAATCCGTAACGAAATTATTCGTGCGACCTATGAATTTTTCAATAACAATAACTTTGTTAAGATTGATCCACCGATTCTAACAGCCAGCACAGCTGAAGGAACAACTGATTTATTTGAAACAAATTATTTTGATCAAAAAGCTTACTTATCTCAAAGTGGACAATTATATATGGAAGCTGCTGCTTTAGCGTTTGGTAAAGTGTTCTCATTTGGACCAACATTTAGAGCAGAAAAATCGAAAACACGCCGTCATTTGATTGAATTTTGGATGATCGAGCCTGAGATGGCTTTCATGCATCAAGAAGAAAGCTTAGAAGTTCAAGAGCAATATGTAGCTTTCCTTGTGCAAAGCGTGCTGGACAATTGTGACCAAGCTTTAGATGTATTAGAACGCGATAAAGAAGTCTTGAAGAAATATACACAATTACCATTCCCACGTATTTCTTATGATGAAGCAGTTGAGCTATTGAAGAAAAATGGATTTGATGATATCGAGTGGGGTGATGATTTTGGTTCACCACACGAAACATTTATTGCCAATTCATTTGACCGCCCAGTCTTTATTTTAAACTATCCAAAAGCAATCAAAGCATTTTATATGAAACCACACCCAACTCGTGATGACGTAGTGATTTGTGCTGATATGATCGCTCCAGAAGGGTATGGAGAAATCATCGGTGGTTCTGAAAGAGCCATTGACCATGATTACTTATTAGAACAAATTCGTAACCACAATTTAGACGAAAAAGAATACTCTTGGTATTTAGATTTACGTCGTTACGGTTCTGTACCACATTCAGGATTTGGTTTAGGTTTAGAGCGTACAGTTACTTGGTTGGCTGGAATCGAACATGTTCGTGAAGCAAGCCCATTCCCACGTTTATTAAATCGTATCTATCCATAGAAATAATCATACAGTTAGTCGTTGAAGTGACGTATTTTGCTTCAACGACTGTTTTTTTATTGAGAATGAATGTTTCAGATAAAATATCAATACAAAATTAGAAAAGATAAAGTAAATTGTTTAGAATTCCATTTTTTTATGGTAAAATTGACAGAAAGTAGAATAAAGGAATGACTCGAATGGAAAACCCAACACAAGTTAAAAGAAAACATTTTCGTTTTCCAGCCTATGACGATGAATTAGGCGTGAAATTAGTTTCTGAAAATAAACGTACATTATTTCAAGATGAACCAGTAATGACAAACACGACGACACAAATAACACAAAATCATAGTGCACCAGTGATTGATCCGATAACGGTTCAACCAGTGTTGTCTAAACAGCCGACGCAAACAAATAATCAACATGTTACTCATAGTCAAGAGCAGATGGAAGAATTAGCACGCCACAAATCTAATTTGCCCAATTATATGATGACTCATAATAAACCAAGCACAACCAAGCAAAAAACGAATCTCTTCGGCAATATGCCTAAAAAAAGCTCATATGGTTTTGGTTCTCAACAAATGCCAAACAAAAATAAAGCGGCTTTTTCTAAGGATTTTACTTATGATACACGCTCATATTTCGTACCTAAGTATATTCCAGCATCGGTTATTCCTGAAACAACTGCTCCGGTTTTGACAGAGCAAGAACTAGCTGCAGCTATGAAAAAAGAAAAAAGTTCCTATTTACTCTTTGACGATGAACCAGCTGCATTTCAAGCAAAGGGGAATGAAGATCCAACGGTTCAAAAATTTAATATTCCTAAAGAGTCACCTGAAATCCCGGTAACTAGACGACAGTACCAACAAATCAAACCTGAGATGGAGCGATTTGGTAAAGAAGAGGATATTAGTCACACTTTGCCTCGCTCTAGAAAAGAGTTGAAGACGGCAAAAGAAAACGCAAAAAGTCAAACAGCCTATGGACAAAAAGTAGCTGAAGCGGAGCAAGAGAAAAAACGTGGAATTTTAGATAAATCATTAAGTGGCATTATTGAAGATTCTAGTGATGAATTGAAAAATAGTAAGTATTTTGTATAATGTTACACTAAAATTAGGTTAGAAATAGTTAGGTTTGAAAATAATTGCTATTAAATCTAGATTCTGATTTGGATAGTAGAATAATCTTATTTCCAAAGTCACTACTTTTTTACTAACGTTTATTTGGAATTTAAGGGACTGAGCCATAACTCGAAGAGTTATGGCTCAGTCCCTTGTTTTTATATCAATAATTCATGTATATAAAAGCCTGATATTGCATATCATCATTATAGTGAAGAGGACTTGGTCAATAAAAAGTATAGTTAATTATTTCTTTCATTATCCTAAGCTGGTTAATAATATGACCACAGATTGATTTTTTCTGAAAACGTTCTTTGAGTATACTATAGTTAAGCGTATTTTAAAAAATAACTATAAGAGGATATGAGGAATTTGAGGAAAAAAATTTTTTGGTCTTTTTTCATTTTTGGGATAGTTAGTATCGTTTTTTTGAAAGATATAAATACTAGTTTAGCAAATGAAACAAATCAAACTGAGAATTATACTATTGTAAAAGATGATGAAACATTGATGAAATACTCACTTTTAAAAGGGGATCAATGGAGTCCCATGTCTGCTAGAAAAAAAATCTCCACAATTCCTGTTTTAACGGAACCACAAGTAATGTATAAAGGGGATGGAGAGAAAAATTCTGCAAAATTTCTATATAATCGTGAAAAGAATACGGTCGCGATTGAACAATCAATAGACGCGAGAGTGAACATGGGAGTAAGACAACAGATAGCAACTGTTAAAGGACGTTCTTATCAATTTTCAGTTAAAACAAAATCTGCAGTCATCAAAACAACTGGCAAAACTTACAAAGCTGCCGATGGATTTGATATTTTAGATGGTGGAATATCTGAGGGAGATCAAACTTCACTTATTCCTGTGGAATATACTCGGGTAAACAATTCTTTTACGGAGAGCGATGCGGCCAAGGGGAAGGATAGAACCGATCGAGTAACATTTAAAGCGAAATCGGATAAAACGACAATTGAACTCTCTGCTCTAAGTAACGATCAGATAAATGCGAATGGGGCTTATTGGTCTGATATATCATTTATTGATTTTGAAAATGGTATCGTTGAATCTAAAAAATTAGTAGAGGATTTATTTACGGATACAACTCATAATTCAATCAAGTTAAGTACTACACAAGCAATAATTGATAAGGCAAAAGCAAGAGTAGAAGAATTATTTGACGAAAAAACGAAAACGGCATTATTAGCAGAAATCACCAAGGCCCAAAATTTGATGGATAAAATACAATTAAAATTAACTGTAGAAGAATTAACAGATGATCGAACAACCTTATCCAGTCAAACTATTAAGGGGACAACTTACCCAGAAGCTTTTCTGTATTTTTCAGGGCATGAGGGAATTACAGAAGGAACGCTTTCATCTGGGGTGGTTGATGATAAAAGAAAATATTTAATTCGAGCTGATAGCAAAGGCGCTTTTGAGTTTAAGCTTACTAAAGGAAACTACTTTAGAGGAGGACAAGTAATTACGATTATAAGTGCTTTGAATGGAAAGGAAGAGACTGTCTCAAAGACAGTAACTGACAAGGTTGCTCCATTTAAACCTACGTTGAATCCGTTGAAAGATACCGATACGGAAATTTCAGGAAGTGCTGAAACCGATGCTACCGTTAAACTCTATGATGCCTCTGATGATAAAGAAATCACTTCCGTGAAAGGAAAAACGGGCGATCAATTCACACTAACCGTACCAGACGGATATAAACCTTACAAGCGGTATTATGTTACTGCAACCGATGCAGGAAAAAATGTGAGCGAAAAATCAGATATACAAGAAGTAAAAGATACACTTCCACCTAAAGCAACACCAGTAAAGCAACGAATTAAACTAGGCGATCCGTTGCCGGAGATTACTGAATTATTGACAGACATTGATGATAATGCTGGAGTCGATCAATTGACAATGACAATTACCAAAGAAGCGGATCTATCAAAGGTAGGGGCAACACAAGTCGAAATCACTCTGACAGATAAAGCCAAAAATAAATTAGTTGTCACTGTACCGATCTTTGTTTATACAGAGGGAATAATCGAAAATGATCAAGATATTTTCTTTGCAGAGGACTTTTCTGTTTTGGCGATTGATTTTCCAAAAGACTTAGAGGATCAAAAAAAATACATTTTAGATAAAAGTAAGGCTACCGTATGGGATAAAGAGGATTGGTCAGTAAAAGAAACGACGTTTCAAATTGAAGTTGGATCATTAAAAAGTGAACCGGGGGTTTACTCTGTTACAATTAGCGGAAACCAGTTGAAGAAAACGATCCATGTTGAGTTATTAAAAGGAGAATTAACTCTTGAAAAAATTCCTACACAAGTTTCTTTTGGAGAACCAATCATTAAATCAAATACTCAATATGTAACAAGCAAATTAGGAATTGATTTAACGATGAAGGATAGTCGATTTCAAAGAAGTTCTTGGCGTTTAGTAACGAAACTGAAACGTCCATTTCAGAATAACAAGGATGAATCAACTACTACAGGGTTGGTTTATAAAGATGAAGATCAACTGCTACCGATTACGACGAAAGATACTGTAGTACTTTATGAAGAAAAAAAAATAGACTCAAATAGAGACGTCAAAGTGACGTTGAATCAACAGGAGGGACCACAAATTCTATTGAAAGTTTTACCAGGAAGTGTACGAGCAGATACAGATTACAACAGCGAAATTATGTGGATTATTGAGGATGCGCCATAACATTTTTGGATGGTTCGATCAAATACCATACAGTCAAACATTGGATCGAATCATAGGAAATAATGAAAAGAGAATGGGTGAAACAAGCTTGATTTCCAGAGAGTAAGAAGGAATTCGTTTTGCTTCTACCATTTATTTAAGATAAGAGATAAAAGTAATGTTTACTTTTGGCTCTTATCTTTTTTTCTGTGAATTAAATAGTTAAAAAGTAGGTGAGATAAGAAAAATACTGCGGATAATTTTCTGAATTTTTGATTTTCTTTTTTTTTAAGGATCATTTTTTATATCCTTTAATGTTCGATCATTTTGGGTTGATTATTTTTAGATTTTATACGATAATTGGAAAAGTATGATTTTAATAAAATAGCGAATTAATTGTTTTATATAGGGAATAAGAAAAGAGGATTAGAATGAGCAATTTAGAGAATAAGTTACATCATTTTGTTGGGATAAAAGGTTCAGGAATGAGTTCATTAGCTTTGGTATTATTTGAAAAAGGCTATAAGGTACAGGGCTCAGATGTGAAAGAATACTTTTTTACACAACGTGATTTGGAAAAATCTGGTATTACGATTTTACCTTTCAATGCTGATAACGTTACGAAAGATATGATTATTATTGCAGGCAATGCATTCCCAGACACGCATGAAGAATTAGTTCGTGCCAAAGAATTAGGTGCTGAAATTATTCGTTATCATGATTTTATTAGCCGTTTTATTCAACCTTATACAAGCATTGCAGTAACTGGTTCTCATGGGAAAACAAGTACAACAGGTTTACTTTCTCATATTTTAACAGGGATTGCACCAACTAGTTATTTGATAGGTGATGGTACTGGACACGGAGATCCCAATGCTGAATTTTTTGCTTTTGAGGCGTGTGAATATCGCCGTCATTTTCTCGCTTATTCTCCTGATTATGCGATTATGACGAATATTGATTTTGATCATCCAGATTATTTTAAGAGCATTGAAGATGTTTTTTCTGCTTTTCAAACAATGGCTGAACAAGTGAAAAAAGCTATCTTTGCTTATGGAGATGACAAATACTTACGCCAATTGAAAACAGAGGTACCTGTTTATTACTACGGATTAGCAGATGACGATGACATCCAGGCTAAAAATATCCAACGAACAACACAAGGCTCGTCTTTTGATGTTTATCATGATGAGAACTTGGTGGGGCACTTTGTTTTACCTGCTTTTGGGCAACATAATATTATGAATGCCTTAGGTGTGATTGCGGTAGCTTACTTTGAAAAATTAGATATGAAAAAAGTTGCAGATGAAATGTTGACTTTTGAAGGGGTAAAACGTCGCTTTACCGAAAAGAAAGTTTCTGACATGATCATCGTAGATGATTATGCACATCATCCAACTGAAATCATTGCAACGATTGATGGTGCTCGCCAAAAATACCCAGATAAAGAAATTATTGCTGTTTTCCAACCGCACACATTTACACGGACGATTGCATTGATGGATGAGTTCGCGGAAGCATTGGACCTTGCTGACGCTGTTTATCTTTGTGATATTTTCGGCTCAGCAAGAGAACAACAAGGCGATGTCAAAATTGAAGATTTAGGCAATAAAATTAAAAAAGGTGGACAAGTTATCAAAGAAGAGAATGTATCTCCTCTTTTAGATCATGAAAATGCCGTAATGGTCTTTATGGGAGCAGGAGATGTTCAAAAATTTGAACAAGCTTACGAAACCCTATTAAGTAATACAACTAGAAGTGTTTTATAAACTAAATGATTGATCAAGATCGTTTGATGGAAAAGTTTCAACGACACATTTTGTGATTTGTTGAAGCTTCTTCTTTTTAACTTGCCTTTTACTGTCATTTTGGTACAATTATCTTATCATTAGTGGAGGTGTACTAATTTGAATATCGGAAAACCGAGAAAATTAGGCAAAACCATCGAAGATATTGAGGAAGGCGATTCGCTGTCTTTAACCGAATCGATCGAAGATAAAGATCTACTTCTTTATTTGGGCTTAACCAACGACGCCAATCCTTTATATATCCAACATGATTATGCCCAAAAAACAGAATATGGCAAACCAATCGTACCATCAATCATGCTGATGGGAATTATCACTAGCGCGATTTCAAAACATTTACCAGGACCAGGCTCACATGTAGTCAATTTTTCGGTGAATTTTGTTGAACCAGTTTTTCATTATGAGACACTGACTTTTCAGTTTGAAGTCATTAAGGTGGATAAGATGAAAGATGTGGTGACAATTTCGATTGAAGTGGTCAATGAGGAAGAGGATCGTGTTCTTGATGCGGTCGTAATGGTTCAGCCGCCTCAGGTCACATTAGCTGAATTAGAAGAGAAAGAAGGTAATATAAATGAATAATGGAGCAGTTGTAAATGCGGGAATAAACAAGTTTTATTCAAAAATCTATGCATTTTTAGCGATGGGAATTGGTGTAAGTGCTCTTGTGTCATATCTAATATTGACTGCTTTTCCAGGAGTTTTAGTTGCACTATTAAAGTCCCCAGGTTTATTTTTTGGTTTATGGCTTGTGGAGATCGGCTTGGTTTTATTTTTAGGGTTTAAAGCACAGAAGAATCCTAGTTTGGCAATCAGTGGTTTCATAGCATATTCCATTATAAATGGTGTGACGATTTCTGCTACTTTACTAATGTACGCTCAAGCAACAGTAGTCAGTGCTTTTATCAGCGCTGCCGCAACTTTTGGGGCGATGTCATTAGTTGGAATGTTTACGAAAAAAGATTTATCAGCAATGGGACATGCGGCTTATAGTGCCTTGATCGGTATTATTATTGCAATGGTCATTAATTTCTTTTTCCTACGCAGTAGTGCAGTGTCATTTTTCATTTCGATTTTGATGGTTTTGATTTTTGCTGGGATTACCGCATATGATAATCAAAGAATTCGTCAAGTATACAATGAAACAGGCGGACAAGCAGGAACAGGAATAGCTGTATTCTTCGCATTACAATTATATCTTGATTTTATTAACTTGTTCTTAGCATTTTTACGTATTTTTGGTAAAAATAATTAATTAAAGAGTTTGATTGAGCAGTATTCAGAGAAATCTGAATACTGTTTTTTTATGCGTGATATAGATTTTTATACGAAAATCGGTTATATTTTGTATTAAAATTCTTTTTAAAGGTATTTTTTTGATTAAAAATCCATTGACTATCCGTTCTCTTTGATTTATACTTTTATAAAATTAGAAATATATATAGATTTACTAATGTTCAGTTAATAATCTACGGGATGGTGTAAAAAATGGAAGAGTATGAAAAAATACCAAAAGGATTTAAATTTTATGGCACACATGTTGGGATAAAAAAAAGAAAAAAAGACTTTGGCTTGATCGTAGCAGACGAGCTGTGTCATGGGGCAGCTGTCTTTACCAAGAATACGTTTTGCGGTGAATGTATACCGATCGGTAAAGAGCATGTAAAAAATGCTGAATTGCAGGCAGTTGTTGTGACTAGTGGCATAGCTAATGTAGCCACTGGGAAAATTGGTAGAGAAAATGAATATAAGATTTTAGAACAATTATCCAGTAAGCTACAAATTAAAAAGGAAACTATTTTGCCTTCTTCAACAGGCTTGATCGGGCCTCAATTGCCAATCGAACTGATCGAAGATTTTTTGGAGAATAATTCGCTTGCATTGGAAAGTACTTACGAGAATTTTGCACAAGCTATTTTAACAACGGATCAACGAATCAAGGTTCGCAGTATCAAAGTCAATGATGGAACGATTTTAGGTATCGTTAAGGGCTCTGGAATGATTGAACCAAATATGGCGACGATGTTGGCGTATATTTTAACGGATGCTAAAATAAGTAAAGAGGCCATTTATCCGATGCTAAAAACAGCAGTCGATCAGTCTTTTAATACAATTAGTATTGATACGGACACAAGCACAAGTGATACGGTCGCTTTTTTAGCTAGTGGTCATTATGAAGTTGAAAAAACAGACTTGCAAGCAGGACTAAATCAAATTTGTAAAGAACTCGCTTTAGATGTTGTAAAGGATGCTGAAGGTGCTTCGAAAACCATGTTTGTCACAGTTAAGAATGCTGAAAGTCAGGAACAAGCTAAAAAAGCTGGAAAATCAATCATCAACTCGCCGTTAGTAAAAACTGCTTTATTTGGCAATGATCCCAATTGGGGCCGTATCGCAATGGCGCTTGGAAAAACAGAGGGTTTGATTTTTGACCAGAATAAAGTAGAAATCTATTATGGCAAGTATCCTATTTTTTCAAATAATAATGAAGAAAAGCAAAACGTCAGTCAGATTGCAGCGTACATTGAACAAAATGAAGATATCTATTTAACGGTAGATCTTCATCAAGGATCAGAAAGCTTTGAGGTAATTGGCTGTGATTTGAGTTATGAATATGTCAAAATAAATAGTGATTATTCGACGTAGTGATATCTTATCCTATCAGAATCGAAGCATGTCACTATGTTTTTGAAAGAGGAGTGAGCAGGACTGAAAAAGTTTTGTTCGCTCCTCTTTCATTTTGCGAATGTATGTTCTATAATAAATAAATGATAGGTGGGATGGAACATGCCGAATACTCAAAGAATCGCAGTCCGCAAATTAGTGGAGTTTATTTTACGCAGAGGTAGCATTGATGCTAGATATACAAATACAAGTGAACATACAGCGTTAGAAGGAGCTAAAATCCATCGGAAGCTTCAAAAAGCAGCCGGAGATTCATATCAAAAAGAAATCAAACTAGCAATTGACATAGAATTAAACCAACAAACATACATAATCGAAGGTCGTGCAGACGGGATTTTTATTGATGAGCAAGAAAGAACCGTAATCGATGAAATCAAAACATCTGAACCTGCATTTTCAGAGTTGTTGGATGAGCAAATAGATATGTTTTGGTATCAGGTAATGTGTTATGGACATATTTATTGCCAGCAGGAAGAGTTGGATATGATCACCTTACAATTGACCTATTATCAAACAACAACAGAAGAAATCACTCGACAAAAAAAGGAATTTACTAAGGAAGAACTAAAAGTTTTTTTTGATGACCTGACACAAAGATATGAACAATGGTTGATTTTTAAAGCAAACTGGCGAACGATTCGAAATCAATCATTAAAAAAACTGCCTTTTCCATATGGAGATTATCGGGCAGGACAAAGAGAATTAGCAGTCGCTGTTTATAAAACGATTTTAAGCGACCAAAAACTATTTGTTGAAGCACCAACTGGGACAGGCAAAACGATCTCTACCTTATTTCCAACATTAAAGGCGATTGGTGAAGAGCAAGCAGAAAGAGTTTTTTACCTAACAGCTAAAACGATCACGCGACAAGTGGCAGAAGATGCAGTAGAAGCCATGAAACAAAAAGACTTGAAGTTAAAGAGTGTTACATTAACCGCAAAGGATAAAATTTGTTTTTTAACAGAAAGAAATTGCACACCAGAAGCTTGTCCATTTGCGAACGGTTACTATGATCGATTAAATGAAGGACTTTGGGACCTGTTGAATAATGAAAATCAATTTACACGTGAAGTGATTGAATTATATGCACGTAAACACACCTTATGTCCGTTTGAATTGTCTTTAGATGTTAGTTTATGGTGCGATCTAGTGATTTGTGATTATAACTATTTATTTGATCCTGTCGTTTATCTAAGACGTTTCTTTGAAGAGCAAACAGAAGTGAAAGAAAATATCTTCTTAGTGGATGAGGTCCATAATTTAGTTAATCGTTCACGGGAAATGTACTCAGCGGTTTTGTCTAAAAGTAAACTGTCTACACTAAAAGCACTGCTTGATAAAAAACAAACTAAATTGATCCGAGGGATTAGCAAAATTGAAAAAGAGTTTGATCGTATCAAACAAGTTTGTGAAGATGAAGCTACAGAATTTTTACACCAAAAAGAACCTATCGATTCTCTGGTCAAAGTTGCCTATTCGTTAGCTGAAAAAATAAAAGAATGGCTGCCGGAAAATCAAGACCATACTGAGCTGAATCAAGTGTTGACTATTTACTTTGACTTACTGAATTATACGAAAATAAGTGATAGCTATGATGATCATTATTGTACCTATGTAAATTGTCAAAACTACGATATTAGTGTTAAGCAATTTTGTATCGATCCATCGTACCTTTTACAGCAAAAATTGGATAAAGGAAAAGCAAGTATTTTATTTTCAGCGAGTTTAACGCCATTGGATTACTATCAGGAGGTTTTAGGTGGTGGGGAAGAAAGTTTGCGCTATCGAATTCCCAGTCCTTTTCCAAAAGAAAATCAATTATTGGTGATCGAAAAGTACATTCAGACAACCTATAAAGAACGAGAGAAAAGTTATAACAAAATTATCGAAAGCTTGACTAATATGATCCAACAAAAAAAGGGAAATTATTTTGTCTTCTTTCCATCTTATTCTTATATGGATATTATTTATGAAATGTTCCGACAAAAAAATCCTACAGTCAAAACAAAAATTCAGGCAACGATGATGAATGAAGCGGAACGGGAAAATTTTTTAGCTGATTTTGTTTCAGAGCCCAAAGAAACATTGGTTGCTTTTTGCGTATTAGGCGGTATCTTTTCAGAGGGAATTGATTTAAAAGGAAGCCGTTTGATTGGGACTGCAATTGTGGGTGTCGGTTTACCGCAAATCAATCATGAACAAGAATTGATCAAAGGTTATTATGATCTAGAAAAACATCTAGGGTTCCAATTTGCTTACCAGATTCCTGGGATGAATAAAGTGTTACAAGCGGCAGGTCGCGTAATTAGAGATGCAGCAGATCAAGGAGTAGTTTTACTTTTGGATCAACGTTTTTCATCAGCGCCTGTTCAACGTTTATTTCCACCACATTGGAATGTGGTTCAAACCAGTTACTCACCTGAACAGACGAAGCAGTTGATGCAGCGATTTTGGCAGTTGAATTGAATAATGTCAATAGAAAAAAACGACACTTACTGGTATACTAACAGAAGTATTGAGAGATAAAAAAATGTTTTTGTGTAAATATAATTAGTATAGAAAAAGCCGAATTTCTGATTATCGGCTCTTTTTTGAGTAGTAGACCTTAAGTCTGCATAAACAAAATAATCATAAGGGGACTAAAAATGAAAACAATATTAGTTTTGCATACAGGCGGCACAATTTCCATGTCAAAAGAGGCAGATGGAAATGTTACGACCAATCATATGAATCCATTGCTTGATCAAGAAGAACTATTAGCAGGAAAAGTCAATTTGGTTGTAGAACCGATTTTCAATATCCCTTCACCTCACATGACTTTGGAACGAATGCTAGAATTAAAACAACGTATCCAGAAGGCTTATTCAGAAGATGTTGATGGCGTTGTAATCACTCACGGAACAGATACATTAGAAGAAACTGCTTATTTTTTAGATATTACCTTGGAACGTAAAATTCCTGTTGTGCTAACTGGTGCCATGCGTTCAAGTAATGAAATCGGGACAGATGGTTTATATAATTTTATTAGTGCCGTTTGGACAGCGTGTTCTGATGATTCTTATGGAAAAGGTGTGCTTGTTGTGATGAACGATGAGATTCACACCGCTCGTTATGTAACAAAAACGCATACCACAAATGTTGCGACCTTCCGTACGCCGACATTTGGACCTATTGGTATGATCGCTAAGGAGCGAACGTTTTTTGCCAGTGAGGTTCGTCCTCAAGAAGTTTGTGATATTCATAGTGTTACTGGAGAAGTTTACGTTATTAAAGCGTATGCTGGCATGGACGGTAGTTTATTTGATTTGGTTGATAATGACCAAACCAACGGGATTGTGATTGAAGCTTTAGGGGCAGGCAATCTTCCACCAGAAACACTGCCTGCAATAGAAAGACTTTTAACAAGAAAGATTCCAATTGTTTTAGTTTCTCGTTGTTCTAATGGAATTGCTGAAGATATTTATGACTATGAAGGCGGCGGAGTTAATCTGAAGAAAATGGGGATTATTTTTTCTAGAGGGCTAAATGGACCAAAAGCACGTATTCGCTTGATCGTTGGTTTAAACAGTGGTAAAAATCAGCAAGAGTTGTCAGAGTTTTTGAGTGAATAGATAAATGAAACAGAATGGAAATCAGCAATTACCGTCATTAATATCTGAACTATCTTTTCAAGAACACAAAATGGGGAAAGATATTGCGGATTTATGTGAGGGCAGTAGTAATGGATTATCTGGAAAAATAACAACAAGCAGTTGTAGAAAAACGCATAAGTAGCGGGGAAATTTCCTCCAGCGGCTTATGCGTTTATATTAGCGAAAATTGGTAAATTGTAATTCTACTGGTAAATCTAAATTTCTAAGCAAAGTAATCACTTTTTGCAAGTCATCACGGCTTTTTCCAGTTACTCTGATTTGATCTTCTTGGATTTGTGATTTGACTTTTATACCAGAATTTTTGATTGCTACATTGATTTTTTTAGCGTTATCTTTATCGATTCCGCTAATCAAATCACCGTATTGGCGGGCAGAACCACCAAGCGCTTTTTCACTTGTTGAGAAGTGGATATTTTTAATAGGAACTTCTCGTTTGACTAACTTGCTGAACAAAACGTCTTTGACCTGTTCGATTTTGTAGTCATCTTCTGCAACTACCACTAATTTATTGTTTTCTAATTTTATATCTGCAATTGAACCTTTAAAGTCAAAACGATTTTTGATTTCTTTCAATGCGATTTGGATCGAATTTTTGACTTCTTCCATGTTCATTTCAGATGTTACATCGAAACTTGCTTCTTTTGCTGCCATTAAAATTGCTCCTCTCATTATTTCTTACTTTTATAGTACCATTAAATAGCGAAGAAACAAGTAGAAAAACAATTTTTGAAGAATAGAGGAATCAAGTGATGTTGTGAGCCCAAAGTAGAATAAAATAATCCTCATTTTAATCAATTTTTCTTTTCTTTTTTACAGCGAGCTGTTATTCTAATTCAGGAGAATTTTACTGTTAAATAAGTGATGGATCAAAGCTGGAACGACTGTTCAGCTTTTCTTAAAGAGGAGGATCTAATTGAGTAAGTGGGTTATTTCATATAAACAAAGTGAAACGTTGAAAAAATTTGCTGTTATTTTCGTTACGGGTATTTTAGTAGCGATTAGTTTAAACTTTTTTTTGATTCCGGCCAAAGTTTTTTCTGCTGGAATGAATGGTGTGGCACAGATTATTGCAACGTTATTGCATACAAATCTTGGGATCACGATTGATACTGGTCTTTTTATTTTGTTATTAAATATTCCAATTTTTGTTCTAGGGTTTTTAAAATTAGGAAAAGTATCAACAATTTATAGTTTTTTAAATGTGGCATGGGTTTCGTTGACAACGATTTTGATTCCAATTGAAGTGATCACAACGAATCCGTTGATGAACGCGATTGCGGGTGGAGTTCTGATAGGGATTGGTGCAGGATTATCGCTTAAAATGGGGTTTACTACGGGTGGTATGGATATTATCTCGCTGGTTTTATCTAAAACGACTGGTAAAACGGTTGGAAATTATATGTTTATGCTAAATGGGATCATTGTTGTGATTGCGGGTTTTGTTTTTGATTGGGAAAGTGCATTGTATACAATTATTTCGATTTATTGTATGACTCAAGTAGTCGATATGATTCATACAAGTCATCAAAAAGTTACTGCTATGATCGTGACGGTAAATCCAGAAATTGTTACTCAAGCAATTTCAAAACAAATGGTTCGAGGAATGACATTGTTACCGTCTATGGGTGGCTATTCTGGTGTAGAAGGACGAATGATCATGATCGTGATCACGCGTTATGAACTCTATGATTTAGAGCAAATTGTCTATGAAGTGGATGAGAATGCTTTTATGAATATAATTCCTACGCATTCCGTATTGGGAAGATTTGCGAATGAAGATGAACAACGGATTTTTAAACGTACTGGGAGCTTTCCAGAATTAAAAAAACATAAAAAAAGTAAATAATCTGTCTGAGTTGTGAGAAGTACTTTCTTGCAATTCAGGCAGTTTTTTTAGGTAGCTTTAAACAAGGCAACTAAGGGGAAATAAAAGTTATTTACAAAATTGTGATGCGTATTATTTATTCCTCTTTGTTTCATGTAGTATAGATTAGACGAAAAAGTTACTAAAAAAATATAGTTTTTTGTAGTTAATTTAACAATAATGAGTAAGATATTGTTTGATCATTGTAATGTTTAGTATGTGAGGGCTTTATTTATCAGTAATTCGCCCATTTTTTGGACAAAAAGCAGCAAGTGTCTACACTTTTGTGAAAGTCTGGACAAAAATTTTCTGAAAAAGTTAATTTTAGTAGAAAAGTACTAAAAAGTCTGCTAAAATATAACTGTTGGTTAAGGGATACCCTTAACAAATAAAGTTTTTTTAAAACTTAGGAGGAATTTTATTATGCCATTAGTATCAGGAACAGAATTTCTTAAAGCAGCTCGTAAAAGCGGCTACGGTGTTGGCGGATTCAACACAAACAACCTAGAATGGACAAAAGCGATTCTTGAAGCTGCAGAAGCTAAAAAAGCGCCAGTATTGATCCAAACTTCTATGGGTGCTGCTAAATACATGGGCGGATACCAAGTATGTTACGATTTAGTGAAAGACTTGATCGATTCAATGGGTATTACTGTACCTGTAGCTCTTCACTTAGATCATGGTGAATATGAAGATGCATTAGAATGTATCGAAATCGGCTACACTTCAGTAATGTTTGATGGTTCTCATTTACCATTCGAAGAAAATATCGAAAAAGCGAAAGACGTTGTTGCTAAAGCACACGCTAAAGGCGTTTCTGTAGAATGTGAAGTTGGTTCAATCGGCGGCGAAGAAGACGGAATCATCGGTTCTGGCGAATTAGCTGACGTTCAAGAATGTGTACAAATGGTAGCAACTGGTATTGATTACCTAGCTTGCGGAATCGGTAACATCCACGGTTCATACCCAGATAACTGGACTGGATTAGCATTTGACCACTTACAAGAAATCGCTGACGCTGTTGGTGACATTCCATTAGTATTACACGGTGGATCAGGTATTCCTTTAGAGCAAGTTCAAAAAGCAATCTCTATGGGTGTTTCTAAAATCAACGTGAACACTGAGTGTCAAGAAGTATTTGCAGCTGCAACACGTAAATACATCGAAGAAGGTAAAGACCTTGAAGGTAAAGGCTTTGACCCTCGTAAATTATTAGCACCAGGAACAAAAGCTGTTACTGAATTAGTAGAACAACGTATCGAATGGTTCGGTTCTGCTAACAAAGCATAATTCAATTCTATAATCATTAAAAAGGACGGAATAAAAGTATTTTTACTTTTGTTCTGTCCTTTTTATTTTGTTCAATAATGTTCAAAAAATCGAGAAAAAAGAATTGAATTATGAAAAACTTACCAAATGCATCAGCTGTTAGCTTTTTTATTGTCTCTGAATGTGTTAGAATAGTTTGGGTATATTACAAAAAAATAAAACTATTTGTTTTACATAGATAGGTGAGAATAATAAATGAAAAAAATCGTAATCAATGGCAATCGTCCATTAACAGGAGAAGTATGTATCAGCGGAGCAAAAAATAGTGCAGTTGCATTGATTCCAGCGGCTATCTTAGCCGATTCACCAGTAACATTAGATGGTGTGCCTGATATTCAAGATGTTCATTCATTAATAGAAATTTTAGAAATTATGGGTGCTAAAACAACCTTTACTGATAATACACTAGTCATTGATCCAACAGAAATCGTTTCTGTTCCAATGCCTAAAGGCAAAATCAATAGTCTTCGTGCTTCTTATTACTTTATGGGCTCATTACTTGGTAAATTTGGCGAAGGTGTTGTTGGACTTCCTGGTGGCTGTTATTTGGGTCCTCGTCCAATTGATCTTCATATCAAAGGCTTTGAAGCGCTAGGCGCCGATGTAACAAATGAGCATGGTGCTATGTATTTAAGAACGAAAGACGGGCTTCATGGAACTAGAATCTTTATGGATATGGTTTCGATCGGCGCAACAATCAATGTCATGTTAGCTGCCGTAAAAGCAGAAGGGAAAACGATTATTGAGAACGCGGCTCGTGAACCGGAAATCATCGATGTAGCAACGTTATTGAATAATATGGGAGCAAACATTCGAGGTGCTGGAACAGATATTATTAGAATCGAAGGCGTCGAAAAATTACATGGCTGCCGTCATTCGATCATTCCAGATCGAATTGAAGCTGGTACTTATTTAGCCTTAGCTGCAGCAATGGGTGAGGGTGTAAAAGTTCGCAATGTGATATATGAGCATCTAGAAAGTTTTATTGCTAAATTACAAGAAATGGGCGTTAAAATGACGATCGAAGAAGATATGATCGAAGTACACCCATCTCATGATTTGAAAATGACGACAGTTAAAACCTATCCTTATCCAGGTTTTGCAACAGATTTACAACAACCGATCACACCATTAATGTTAAAAGCCAAAGGTACAGGTGAGGTTATTGATAGTATCTATGCACAACGGACAAAACATATTCCAGAACTTGTACGAATGGGTGCAGATGCATCGATTGAAGGCAATATGATCGTAATCAATGGTCCAACGCAATTACATGGAGCAGAAGTTGTTGCATCTGATCTTAGAGCGGGTGCTTGCTTAGTGATAGCTGGCTTAATGGCGACTGGTACAACAACGATTTACAATGTTGAATACATTTTACGTGGCTATGACCACATTATCGAAAAATTAACAGCACTGGGTGCAGATATTCAAATGATCGAAACGGAAGAAGAAATCGAGGTGGCTAAATGAGTGACTATTTAACGATGGCGGAACTTGAAAATAGTACATTAAAGGATATTTATTCTTATGCTAAAGAGTTCAAAATCCCTTATTATAGTCAAATGAATAAAAAAGAGCTATCTTTAGCTGTAATCAGAGCACAAGCTGAGAAACAAGGATTTTTCTTCATGGAAGGAATTTTGGATATTGTTTCTCAAGACGGCTATGGTTTTTTACGTCCGATCAATTATGGACCTAGCGCAGAAGATATTTATATTTCTTCCTCTCAAATCCGCCGATTTGGTCTACGTAATGGAGACAAAGTCGCTGGAAAAGCGCGTCCTCCAAAAGAATCAGAACGCTATTATGGTTTGATGCATGTTGAAAGTGTCAACGGGAAAGACCCTGAAGAGGCAAAAGAACGTCCGCATTTCCCAGCATTAACACCGCTTTACCCCGAAAAACAAATCAAATTAGAAACAACTCCCGGCAGATTATCGACACGCATGATCGATATTTTTTCTCCTGTTGGTTTTGGTCAGCGTGGCTTGATCGTAGCGCCGCCTAAAGCAGGTAAGACAAGCGTGTTGAAAGAGATTGCTAACGGTATTTCAGAAAATTATCCTGATGTAGAATTGATTCTTCTTTTGATCGATGAACGACCAGAAGAAGTGACGGATCTAGAACGCAGTGTTAATGGCGATGTGGTTTCTTCAACCTTTGATCAGCAACCACAAAATCACACACGTGTTTCTGAATTGGTTTTAGAGCGCGCGATGCGCTTAGTTGAAGACAAACGAGATGTCGTGATTTTAATGGATAGTATTACTCGTTTAGCTCGTGCGTATAACTTAGTGATTCCAGCTAGTGGTCGTACACTGAGCGGTGGGATTGACCCTGCAGCTTTTTACAAACCTAAGCGTTTCTTTGGAGCAGCTAGAAATATCGAAGAAGGCGGGAGTTTAACGATTCTTGCCACAGCTTTAGTGGATACGGGAAGTCGAATGGATGACGTTATTTTCGAAGAATTCAAAGGAACAGGAAATATGGAGCTGCACTTATCACGTGACTTGGCTGACCGTCGTATTTTCCCTGCGATCGATATCAAAAAATCTGGTACGCGTAAAGAAGATTTACTAATGTCAGCAGAGCAGTTAGAAGAAACATGGAAACTGCGTAATCATATGACAGGTGATTCTTTAGAATATACGGAACAATTCGTTAAATTTTTACGTAAAACGAAAAGCAATCAAAAATTCTTTGAAGATTTCCATGATGTCTCTTTTGGTAGACAAGCGAAAAAAAATATTAAAAGATAATTGCATCGATAAACGAATCATGCTATTATAGTACTGTTGTATACCGACAAATAAACTCTGATGCAGCAAATGGATCAGGGCAAAGGAGCGAAAAGACTATGAAACAAGATATCCATCCAGAATATCACCCAGTTATTTTTATGGACTCAACAACTGGTTTTAAATTCTTGTCAGGTTCTACTAAGTATTCTGACGAAACAGTTGAGTGGGAAGACGGAAATACTTACCCAGTAATCCGTGTCGAAGTTACATCTGACTCTCATCCATTTTACACTGGACGTCAAAAATTTACACAAGCAGACGGACGTGTGGACCGTTTCAACAAAAAGTATGGTATCAAAGATACCAATGCAAACCCAGAAGCTTAATTCAAGCAGCAATGTTTATAAGGCACAGCTCATTTATGAGTTGGGTCTTATTTTTTTTAGTTAAAAAGCTTTTTACTATGAATTAGTTTTCTAGTTTTGTACACTTTAATAAAGTATGAAGTAATTATTGAGGAGGAGTCGTTATGATATGGTATAAAATGACAACAGAACAAGTGCTAAAAGCATTACAATCTGGTCTAAATGGACTCGACAGAACTCTAAGAAAAGCGAAACAAGAAGAAGGCAGTAACGCTCTTTCCAAAGAAAAAGAAGCGAGTAAGCTGCAAAAGTTTTTTCATCATTTTCATGACTTGTTGATTTATGTATTGATTGTATCAGCTGTGTTAAAAGGCTTTAGCGGGCAATTTGTAGATATGACGATTATTTTATTTGTGGTGATCATCAATGCAGTTATCGGTTACGTACAAGAAGCAAAAGCTACTGACTCTTTAGAAAGCCTTACCTCTATGATGAGCTCAGAAGCAGTTGTTTTGGTAGAAGGTGAAAAGGAAACCGTTAAAGCCGAATCTTTAGTTCCAGGAGATATTGTCTATTTAAGTCCAGGAGATATCGTTCCAGCAGACCTTCGTGTGATCGAAGCGTATAATTTAGTGATCGATGAAGCTATTTTAACAGGTGAATCAACCCCAGTAGAGAAAAGTAATCGCACGCTTGAAGAAGAAGCTGATTTGGGTGATCACATAAATATGGCTTACTCTGGTACATTGGTCAATAGTGGAACTGGTAAAGGAATCGTCGTTCAAATCGGTGATGAAACAGAGATTGGCAAGATCAATCAGCATTTGAAAAACGTAGGTAGTAATGAAACACCATTAATCAAAAAGATGAAACAATTGAATAAACAAATTTTTCTATTTTTAATGGCTTTGATTCTCTTTCTTGTTCTATTTAGTTTATTTTTCCGCGATTTATCGGCAAGTGAATTACTTTCTTCTATGATTGCGTTAGCTGTTTCGGCAGTGCCAGAAGGATTGCCAGCCGTTTTATCTATTATTTTGTCAGTTGGTGTGACACGAATGGCGCGTCAGCACGCAATTATCAAGAAAATGCCAGCTGTGGAAACGTTAGGCAGCATGGGTGTTATTTGTTCTGATAAGACTGGAACGTTAACAAAAAACGAAATGGAAGTTGTAGCACTGGTTACGTCAAAGGAAACAATTGATACAACAGTAAAAGATACAGACTCAGAATCTATTCGCCAAGTCGAACATGATGATACGGTAAGGAAAATGGCAGAAATTGCCTCTTATTGTAATGACACCAAAATCACTTATAAAAATGGTGTAAGAGAAGTGATTGGTAATCCAACTGAAGGTGCTTTACTGGATTGGGCCAATCATACGTCCCTTGTGGAAGACGAGCATGATATCAGCAAGATTCCTTTTGATTCATCGTATAAATACATGGCTACATTAGTAGATATAGAAGATAAACGCTATATTTATCTAAAAGGCGCGCCAGATGTTTTATTAAATATGGTTGACTATCAGCTAACGGATGAAAGATCAGAAACTTTCGATGAACCTTATTGGCAACAAAAAATCAGCCAACAAGCGACTAAGGGACAACGGATTTTAGCCGCAGCTTTTAAAGAAGTAACGAAAGCTCAAACGACGCTTGCTCACGAAGATCTACAAAGTGGGATGATCCTTGCTGGTTTGTTTGGCATTATCGATCCTCCGAAAAAAGAAGCAATTGAAGCAGTTCGAATCAGCCGCAAAGCAGGTATCTCAGTAAAAATGATTACAGGGGATCACAAAGATACTGCGGTGGCAATCGCAAAGGAAATTGGTCTTGAAAATTATAAAAATGCCTTGGTAGGAAAAGATATTGAACAACTTAGTGATGACGAACTGGCAAATGTTGTCTTAACGAATGATGTTTATGCTAGAACAACGCCAGAGCATAAGCTGCGTTTAGTTCATGCTATTCAAAAAAATGGGCAAATCGTTGGAATGACTGGGGATGGAGTCAATGATGCACCAGCACTTAAACAAGCTGATATTGGTATTGCCATGGGAATCAAAGGGACTGAGGTGACCAAAGATGCGGCGGACATGGTCTTGGCAGATGATAATTTTGCGACCATCACAGTTGCGATCAAAGAAGGTAGACGCGTTTATGAGAACTTAAAAAAAACAATTTACTTCTCTTTACCGACGGCTTTTGCACAAGGGTTATTAGTGGTTGTTTCCTTATTGTTAGATAGACCGTTACCGTTAACTTCTGTACAGATTTTGTGGCTGAACATGGTAACAACGATTACGTTATCCTTTGCTTTAGGTTTTGAACCGTTAGCAAAAAATGGAATGGATCAGCCGCCTCGTAATCCGAAAGAAAATATTTTAGATCGATATGCTGTTTTCCGTATTGTCTACGTTTCTCTCTTGTTAGCAGCCTTAGGATTTTTAGTCAATGGATTTTTAGCGGGTCGTAACGCATCTGAAGCAGTTATGCAGACGACATTGATTACAACGATCGTGTTTGGTCAAGTCTTTTATATGATTAATTGTCGAGAAATTTATCAATTTTCAATCAATAAAAGTATACTCTCAAACAAAGTTTTATGGTTGTCTTTGCTGGTTTTATTGATTTTACAAGGATTGTTGATTTACACGCCGATCATGCATCTTGCTTTAGGAACAGCAGCTATTGGCTGGCCTTATATAAAATTGGCGTTACTTTCAGGAATTGTTGTCTTTGTAGTTGTAGAGATTGAAAAACTAATCACACGAAAACTGAAAAAATTATAGTAATCGAAAAAAATTAACGAGGTGTTCTGTTTAGTCAAAACGGAACACCCTTTTTTTATTTAACAAAAAAACGGTTACGTTACCAATAGCGAATAGCTTTTTTAGGAAGTGCAACCTGACAAAAAAATTGTAAATATAAACAAAAGTAGTTTAAAATGAAGTTTGAAGAAAAAAATGCTGTGAAAGATGATAAAATAGTTTTAGTTCACTCAGTTGAAAAAATCGACTTCAAATGGAAGAGAGATGAAAGTATTGAAAATCAATAAACAAGAATTTGGAGAAACAGCTATTTTGTATTCGCTTACTAACGATAATGGTCTGACAATGAATGTTACAAATTTAGGAGCCAGAATCGTTGATTTGATCGTACCTGTTAATGGAGAAGAGCGGAATATTGTTTTAGGATTTGAATCTGCGGAAGAATATCTAACAAAAGATATCTATTTTGGCGCAACAATTGGACGTGTTGCGGGAAGAATTAAACATGGATCATTTTCACTAGATGGTAAGAGCTATCAATTACCAGTTAGTCCCGAAAATGGACATACTTTGCACGGCGGAACGGAAAGTTTTGAGACAAAACTTTGGGATGCTGAAATAGAAGAAACAACCAACCAAGTTTCTGTGACCTTTTCTTATGTGAGTCCTGATGGCGAAAATAGTTTTCCAGGAGAATTAAAAGCTTATGTCAGTTATTCGTTAACAAATGAAAATGAATGGATCATTGATTATCAAGCTGAAACAGATCAACCAACGTTGTACAATCCAACAAATCATGTTTATTTTAATTTGACAGGAGATATGACACAATCGGTTGGGGAGCATGAGTTATTTGTAGATGCTGACCGATTTGCTGTGGTAGATGAAGATACGACAGTTACAGGTGAGTTACGCTCAGTTGAAGAGACACCTTTCGATTTCAGGGGAACAAAGAGCGTGGAGCAGGTGTTTCAGACGACTTATGAGCAAAATAGTTTAGTTGATGGATTGGATCATCCCTTTATGCTGAATCAAACAGGTTTTGAAGCTCCTCAAGCAATTATTACAGCGCCAGAAAAGGATCTTACAGTTGAGATGTATACTGATCGACCAGCAGTTGTCATTTTTACAGCGCAGTTTGGCGACGAAGGTCCAGAAGTTCGCGGACAAAAATTAGCCAATCATGGTGGGATTACGTTAGAAACTCAAGTTAGTCCTGGAGCGGTTGAATTTGAAGGTTTTGGCAATATTGAATTATATCCAGATGGGCCATACCAAAGTCGAACAATTTTTAAAATCAAGTAAAGCATTTATGATTTTACGTAATTGATGGATAAAATATACTTAGGAGTGACACAAATGACAGAGATGTTTTTAGGCAGCATTGAAGCTGGCGGCACAAAATTTGTATGCGGCATAGGTAATGATCAACTTGAAATTATTGAAAGAGTTAGTTTTCCTACAACGACACCTGAGGAAACAATGGCTTTGGTGATTAGCTTTTTTAAGAAATATAACTTAAAAGCAATTGGAATCGGTTCATTTGGACCAATCAATATCCATAAAAATTCAGCTACTTACGGACATATTACTTCTACTCCAAAACTGGCTTGGCAGGACTATGATATTGTTGGCGCTATGAAAAAAGAATTTGATGTGCCGATTGCTTTTACAACGGATGTGAATGCGGCGGCATATGGAGAATATGTGGCTGGTAGTGCCAAAGGATTGTCTAGCTGTGTGTATTATACGATTGGAACTGGTGTGGGAGCGGGAGCTATTCAGAATGGGTATTTTATCGAAGGATTTAGCCATCCTGAAATGGGTCATATGGTCGTGAAGCGTCATCCAGAAGATCAATTTGAAGGAAGCTGTACGTTTCATAGTGATTGTTTAGAAGGAATGGCGGCTGGACCTGCGATTGAAAAAAGAGCTGGGAAAAAAGGGCAAGAATTAACAGAAGAAGATCCAATTTGGGCTATTGAAGCCTATTATATTGCCCAAGCAGCCTATAATACCACGTTAATTCTGGCGCCAGACGTGATTATTTTTGGTGGAGGAGTGATGAAGCAGCGCCATATGTTAGCGAAAGTCCATCATGAGTTTGAAAAGCTGATCAATGGTTATGTGAAAACACCACCATTAGAACAATATATTGTGACACCAAAACTAGAAGATGACCCTGGAACGATTGGTTGTCTGGCATTAGCAAAAAAAGAGTTAGAGTATTCATAAAAAAGAAGCGATCAGGATAAGAAAACTATCTTGATTGCTTCTTTTTATTGAGTTAAGCCTGTGGTTAACTATAGTACATTTTTACTTTAATATCTTGATTGTAATTCCCAAAATCTTTACCAAATAACGTACAGCCACCGATGTTTTCAGCGTCATTTTTGACTTCGATGCGTAATTGCCATGTATCCGTTCGTTCGTCGATATCAGCTAATTTTACATCTGAGAGAGGCTCACCTTCCATGTAAGTGCCATGATTCATGATACGGATCGTTTTTAATAACCCATACTGATTAAGATTATCAGGATACCAATCCGGTGTATACTTGCCCCGTATATCTGCAAAGTCTCCTGGACTGGTCCAGGTCCCAAGCTCGATACCATTTAGAGAAAAGGTAATGTCAGAAGGCCAATTGTCATTAGAAAAGGGAAACTCAGAAGAAATTTCCATAGAAAGTTCGATCATTTCTAATTTTTGGTCAGACGTCAGAAAATTTGGTGTTTGGTATTCTAAGTAGCCTTTGGTAAACCACAAAATTTGAGCTTCCATTCGGCTGGGATCCATAAAATATTTTGGTTCATCTACTTTTCCAATGAAGTGAGTAGCCGTTGCTAACCCACAGGTCGGTTCAACAGAGTAGTTGGTATAATGACCGACAGGAATCGTTGTTTCTAAAGTATCAAAAGCGTTAAAGATTTTTTCAGGAAAGTGAATTTCAATGTTATCGACGCGTAGGCTTGAAATCTTTTGTTGGCCTATTTTCTCGGTCTTGATGATATTAGCGTCTTCTAATTTTTTTATATGCATAGTGACGATTGCACTACTTAATCCGAGTTCATGTGCGATTTCTTTGATATTCATTTTTTGTTTGGCGAGTAGTTTGATGATCCGGATACGGACAGAACTAGCCAATGCTTCATAAACGGGTAATGCTTCTTCAGAAATCTCTAGTTGCATAGTAACCACCACCATTTTATATTTATATATATATTAACATATATGGAAATATGTGTAAACAGGTAAACTTATTATTACTCGTTATTAATAATAACATTAATTTATATCTTGATTTTTCAAATAGTTATTAACATTAATATCGTTGACAGCGATTTCAAAATGGATTATTATTTGTTTGTAAATAAATAATGAGGTGATGAAATGGAAAGTAAATTAATAATTTCGAGGCGATTTGAAGTTTCTGATATCGATCCACGAATCTACGGTTCTTTTATTGAGCATATGGGCAGAGCGGTCTATGAGGGAATCTATCAGCCGGGACATCCCAGTGCAAATGAACAAGGATTTCGTCAGGATGTGATTGAATTAGTAAAAGAGTTGAATATTCCTTTGATTCGCTATCCTGGAGGAAACTTTCTTTCTGGTTATAACTGGGAAGATGGTGTTGGACCGAAAGAACAGCGACCTAAACGATTAGATTTAGCTTGGCGTTCTTTAGAAACAAATGAAGTAGGGATGCATGAATTTGCTGACTGGATGGAATTAGTTGATTCCAAAATCAATATGGCTGTCAATTTAGGAACCAGAGGAATCGATGAAGCACGAAACCTTGTGGAATATTGCAATTTTGAAGGTGGCACCTATTGGAGTGAAAGGCGTAAACAAAATGGACAAGAAAAACCATTTGGAATCAAGACATGGTGTTTAGGGAACGAAATGGACGGACCTTGGCAGATTGGACATAAGACAGCTGATGAGTATGGCCGTTTGGCAGAAGAAGCTGGAAAAGCGATGAAATTAGTCGATGATTCGATTGAACTTGTTCTTTGCGGCAGTTCTAATAGTCATATGCCGACTTTTGGTGAATGGGAATTAACTGTTTTAGATCATGCGTATGAACAGATCGACTACTTGTCATTACACCAATATTACGGAAATCCAGATGATGACTTGGAAAATTATCTCGCTCGTTCACTAGATATGGATGAATTTATTCAAGGAGTCGTTGCAATCTGTGATTCGGTGAAAGCAAAAAAACACAGTAAAAAGCAAATCAATTTATCTTTTGATGAATGGAATATTTGGTATCACTCAAATGAACACGATGAACAAGTAAAACCTTGGCAAGTAGCACCGCCCTTATTGGAAGATCATTATAATTTTGAAGATGCTTTACTACTAGGCTGTTTGCTTATCACATTGTTAAAACATTCTGATCGAGTAAAAATTGCCTGTCTTGCTCAATTAGTCAATGTCATTGCGCCAATCATGACAGAAGCTGATGGAAAAGCTTGGCGACAAACGATTTTTTATCCTTTTATGCAAGTATCAAATTATGGACGTGGAACCGTTTTGACCCCAATCATTGAAGCACCAACATATAAGACAAAAGACTTTGATGCAGTACCATATTTAGAAACAATTGCTGTTTTAAATAAAGAAAAAAAGGAAGTCATCCTATTTGCTGTAAATAGAAGCCAAGAAAAAATGGATTTCTCTGTTGAAACAACCGATTTTGCAATCAAGAAAATAATTGAGTTTACAGAAATGACTGGTTTTGACATTAAAGAAACCAATACAGCTGATCAAGAGCGGATCAAACCAAAACAATCAGAGCATTATGAATTGGCTAATGATAAGCTATCAATCGAACTTGCCCCACTTTCTTGGAATATGATCCGTTGTGAAGTCTAAAAAAAGGAGAGATAAAGATGAACTTAAAAAAATGGATTCGTTTAGGTGTCATTGCTTTGTCAGCTAGTATATTGTTAGTAGCTTGTGGGGAAAAGGAAGATCCTAATACAATCGTTTTTTGGAATCCTTTGACAGGAGACGATGGGGCTTACATGGATAACATGGTCAAAGCCTATAATAAAACTGAACCTGAATTTCCTGTGAAGTCAGTAGTCACATCTGATATGTATACGAAAATTTATACTGTACTGAATTCTAAAAAAGATGTTCCAGACTTAACGTTGATCCATGCAGATCGTGTGCCAGGTTTTGTCAAAGCAGATATGTTAGAACCAATGACTGATGTCCTAAAAGAAAAGAAAGAAATCAAAGCTGAAAATTATCTTCCCCAAGCTTGGTCGGCTGGTTCCGTAGAAAATATTCAATATACAGTGCCTTTAGATATTCATTCAAGTGCGATGTATTATAACAAGGATTTATTAAAAAAATATGGCGCTGAGCATTTCTTAGATGATGATGTCGTAACCTTTGATGAAATGATGTCGTTAAAAGGCAAGCTAGATGAAGGGGATTATCTAGTAAATAATGCCTTGCTTTCTTGGGTGATTTTAGCTGAGGTAATCAATTTGAACGGTGATATTCAAAAAGATGGTCAACCAGCAGTTGATACACCTGAAATGAAACAAGCATTGGAGTCAATCAAAAAAATTGTCGATGCAGGACTGATGACACCAAATGGCGAAGATGGGTATTTAATGTTTCAATCAGGAAATGTCTTGTTTTCGACAGATGGAACTTGGACCTCAACAGCTCATGATGAAGTGGATGGGTTGAATTACGGCGTAACCAATATTTATGCTTTTTCTCCTGATAAATTCACTAACAGAGCCTCTTCACATATGTTTTCAATGCTTAAAAATGAAGCAAGAACAGATGAAAAAGAAAAAGGCATCGCAGAGTTTTTGGAATATGTTCGTGAGCATTCAATCGAATGGGCGAAAGCAGGACAAATCGTGGCGAGTAAAGAAGTTGTTGAAAGCCCAGAATTTAAAGACTATAAGCAATCTTACTTTACTTCAAATCCAAAAGAACTAGATTCGCTGCATATTTTTACCTATGAATATTATCCGTATATTCAAGAAGCGCTTGATACGTATGGATTAGATATTATTTATGGTGAAACAAGCATCGATGAAGGTTTAACAACAATGCAGAAATTTGTAGAAGATAAGATTGCTGAAGGTGATAGTAGTGAAGGGAAATAAGTTTATTTATTGTATGAACTAAACTGGTATCTAAAAAATGGAGCAGCTCTTGATTTTTTCTAGTCGTTTTTAAGAGTTGCTTTTCTATCTTTTCTCAAAGAAAGGAGTATTTTTACTATGAAAAAAAAGGCGAATCTAAAGCCGATTTTATATATTGGACCACATTTGTTATTATTTTTTGTTTTTATTTGTCTACCAACCATTTATGGGATTTATGCCTCTTTTACAAAATGGAATTTAGTTGGAGATCCGCAGTGGGTTGGTTTAGATAATTACAAAACAATTCTGTTTGATGAGTCCTCTACGTTTCATTTTCAATTTACTAATGGATTAAAAAATACTTTGTTGTACGTAATTTTAATGGTGCCGTTGCTGATTCTGATCCCTTTGTTGATTTCTGTTGCATTAGAAAATAAAAACGTTCACTTCAAAAGTGTGTTTCAAGGGATTTTGTATATTCCAGGACTTGTTTCGATCTCAGCTGCTGCGCTGATTTGGTCGTTGATGTTTCATTCAAAACTTGGGATCGCCAATAATTTATTTGGGTTAAATATTTCGTGGGCCTCTGAGCAGCCATTTGCTTGGTTTTTAGTTATCATCGTGAGTTTATGGGGGGGTATTGGTGGAAATATGATCATTTATCGGGCAGCGATTGCTGGAATTTCTCCGGATTTATATGAGTCCGCTGAAATCGATGGAGCTGGTTCTTTTCGAAAATTTGTGAATATCACATTGCCATCGATCAAGTTTCCTTTGATTTATACGTTAGTCATGACAACAGCTGGGTGTTTTAATGTTTTTGCCCAACCGCTGATGATGACCAAAGGTGGACCTAAACAAAGTACACATGTCTTGATGATGTATATTCGCACACTTGCGTTTGGGCATGGTGAATCAATTGCTGGGATGGCCTCTGCGATGGCGGTGCTTTTAGGCTTGATCATTTTAGTTATTTCCGGTTTTCAATATTACATCATGAACAAAAATGCGGATTAGGAGGGGAAAGAAATGAAAAAAAATGGAACTATCAGCAAATGGCTCGCCTATCTATTTTTAAGTGTTCTTTGTGTTATTTGGATCGTGCCGATTATTTTTGGTTTGATGACGTCATTTCGTTCTCAAAGTGAGGTAGTTTCTTCTGGGTTTCGTTTGTTGCCAGTTGACTGGATCGTGGATAATTACATAGCGATTTTAGAAAATACTTCGACAGCTCCGATTTTACAATGGTTAGGTAATTCGCTGTTCATAGCAGTTAGCCATACGATTTTAGTTGTGATCGTTGTTTCTTTAACAGCATATGGCTATTCAAGGTTACGGTTTAAATATCGCGATCAGCTATTCTTTTTATTGTTAGGCATTTCAATGTTTCCAGGTGTTGTGAATTTGATTCCATCATATAAAATCATCGAAACTTTTGGTTGGGTCAATTCGCCTTTAGCGATGATCATTCCTGGACTTGCTGGGATGGGGAATATCTTTTTAGTTAGACAATTTATGAAAGGGATTCCAAAAGAATTTGATGAATCTGCACGAGTCGATGGGGCAGGAGAATTTACAATTTATTCTCGTATCATTTTGCCAATGATCAAACCTGTATTGATCGTGACGGGATTATTTTCTTTCACAGGTTCTTGGAATGATTTTTTATGGCCGGTGATCGTTTATAGCGATGTTGAAAAAATGCCGATCACAGCGGGTTTATTATTGTTGCAGGATATTTATGGAAATTATCGAATGATCGGTCAATTGATGGGCTCGGCATTTTTAGCGATTATTCCAACGATGCTATTGTTTTTATTTGCTCAAAAGTATTTTGTCCAGTCTATGAATTTAAACGCTGGTGTGAAGGGCTAGGTGAATATTCAGATGAACAGAAATATAGAGAAAATACTAGTGTATTGTGGTGCTATTTGGAATATTTTTACAGCTAGTTGTACGATTGTAGGCTATTCTTCCTGGTTTAAAAAGTCTGGCATCCAAGCTTTAGAAAAAAATCACCAGCTAACCTATGTTAACAGTACGATGGTGGATTCCATTACCAAAGTGATCATGATTTTTGGATTACTTATGTTAATGATTGGGGTCATTAATCTATTTGTTGCGAAAAGTTTGAAGGGAAATCAAATCGATCAAAAGGTCATTGTTTGGCTATGGATCGTGACAGGTATTCAAGTGCTATCTTTTGACTTGATCGGTCTTGTTTTTTATTTAGTTGCAAGTGTGTTGTATTGTTCAAAAAATAAAGCAATTCGCATGATGATTCAACAACAATCATGTGCTAACTAAAAAGGAAAGAAGGAATTCAAATGAAAAAAATGGTATTTGGCGTGATTTTTGTTGCTCTAAGTGGGCTTATCTTGAGTGCTTGGCGAGTAAGTGAAGCATCCGCTCAAGCATGGCAAACGCACTCTGCTGGTAGAGTTTCTGTACACGATCCATCGATTACTTCCATCGTTAAAGATGGTAAAGAAACCTTTTATATTTTTGGCAGTCACTTAGCTCAAGCGAAAACGACCAATTTTCAAACTTGGGATATTCCTTTTACGACGGAATATGAAAATCCAAGTAATAATTTGATGTTGGGGAATTTAAAAGAAAACTTGAAAGAATCATTCAAATGGGCTGGCTATGATGATGCAAATTCAAAAGGCGGTTATGCGATTTGGGCACCTGATGTGATATGGAATGAAAAGTACGAATGGTCAAATGGTGATAAAGGTGCATATATGTATTATTATTCAACTTCTTCTACATGGCGCCGTTCTTGTATTGGATATGCTGTTTCTAAAACGATTGAAGGACCTTATACGTATGGGAATACGATTGTTTATTCTGGTTTTACCGAAAAAGATTCCACCGATGGCAGTACTCGTAATACAAATTATCAAAATACCAACGTGAGTCAGTTGATTAACAATGGCAAAGTCTCTGGATTTAGTCAAAATTGGAGCAAAGATAACGGTCTAACATACAATACTGATTATGCGCCAAATGCGATCGATCCAGCTCTTTTCCATGATCAAAATGGAAAATTGTGGATGACGTACGGTTCATGGTCAGGCGGGATTTTTCTGTTAGAAATCGATCAAAAAACAGGTAATCCAATATATCCTGGCAAGGATTCTGTTAAAACATCAGGACAGCCGATCGATCGTTATTTTGGTGTGAAATTAGCAGGAGGCTATCACCAATCTGGTGAGGGACCTTTTATTGTGTATGATCGATCTGTTGGTTATTATTATTTATTTGAAACCTACGGCGGATTATTTGCTGACGGAGGGTATAATATGCGTTTATTCCGTTCTAAAAATCCAGATGGGCCATATGTTGATGCCAAAGGAAATACACCGATTTTCACAAAAGATTCAATTAACAGCAATTATGGTGTAAAAGTAATGGGTAATTACCAATTTGAACAACTGTCAACGGCATACAAAGCACAAGGACACAATTCAGCGATCATCAGTCAAAATGGGCAATGGTATTTAGCTTATCACACAAGATTTAATACAGGAGCGGAAAATCATGAGGTGAGGATTCATACCATGTATATGAATGAAGCTGGCTGGCCAGTCGTTACACCTTACGAATATCGAAAAGGGGAATCAAGAACCGTTGCTGCTTCAGAAATTGCTGGTTCCTATCAGTTTATTCAGCATGGAACCGATAACGGTACAATCGTTTTACCAACAAAAATGATCCAATTAACGGCAGATGGGAAAATAACGGGTGCTGTCAATGGAACATGGAAGCAAACTTCAGCAAGGTCGGGTATTCAGTTATTGATCAATGGTGTAACCTATACAGGCATTTTGACGAAACAAAACGATGAGAGCGCCAATGCTAAAATTGTTGTGACTTTTTCAGCAATCGGCAATAATAACGAAACAATTTGGGGCAGTAAAAAATAAAGCCAATGCAAAGGATGAATAAAATGAAGATTATCATGACACCCAATAAATCAGGCACTAAAATCAGCAAGTATATTTATGGTCAATTTGCCGAACATTTAGGTCGCTGTATTTATGAAGGGATTTGGGTAGGGGAAGGTTCACCAATTCCAAATAAACATGGGATAAGAACAGATGTAGTAGCTGCACTAAAAAATATTCAAGTACCAGTTTTACGTTGGCCAGGAGGGTGTTTTGCTGATGAATATCATTGGAAAGACGGTATCGGACCAAAAAAAACGCGTAAGAAAATGGTCAATACCCATTGGGGCGGATTGACAGAAAATAATCATTTTGGGACACACGAGTTTTTCGAGTTGGTGGAACAACTAGGTTGTGAAGTGTACATCAACGGCAATGTAGGTAGTGGCACCGTTCAAGAAATGCAAGAATGGGTTGAATATATGACTATGGATGGTGAGTCACCTATGGCCAATTTAAGAAAAGAAAATCATCAGGAACAGCCTTGGAAAGTTGCTTTTTTCGGTGTAGGAAATGAAAGCTGGGGCTGTGGTGGAAATATGCGGCCTGAATATTATGCGGATCTGTATCGTCGCTATCAAACATATGTCAGACAATACGGTGAAGATAAAATCTATAAAATTGCTTGTGGACCTAATATTGATGATTACAATTGGATGGAGCAAGTAATGAAAATTGCTTCGCCTTTTATGGACGGAATTAGTTTGCATCATTATGCTTTAACAGGTGCTTGGGAAGATAAAGGTCCAGCATTAAATTTTCCAGAGGAACAATGGTGGTCATTGATCGCTAGTGCTCAAAAAATGGATGAATTGATTACGAAGCATAGCACGATTATGGATAAATATGACCCTGAAAAACGTATTGGTTTGATTGTAGATGAGTGGGGTTCTTGGTTAGCGGTAGAACCAGGAACAAACCCAGGTTTTCTTTATCAACAAAATACGATCAGAGATGCAATGGTTGCGGCGGTCACATTGAATATTTTTCATAAACATGCTGACCGTGTACACATGGCTAATATCGCACAAACGGTCAATGTACTTCAAGCAATGTTAGTAACAGACGGAGATCAAATGGTTAAAACACCAACTTATCATGTGTTTGATTTGTATAAAAATCATCAAGATGGAGAATTGATTGATAGTTATGGAGATGAAAAGGAATCAATCTCTTATACAATTTCTAAAAAAGCAGATAAATTGACAATTTCTATCTGTAATTTTTCATTAACGGAATCAGAAGAACTTTCTTTTGACGGAAACACTGATTTAACGCTGGTAGATGCAAGTTATATTACAGCAGAAACAATGGATGCTCACAATGATTTTGATCACCCAGAAACGATTGCGATTAAAATATTTGAGGACCTATCGATAACGGGGACAACACTTAGAGCTATAGTTCCACCGATGTCTGTTGTTACGCTTGTAGTTGAATAGCTGATGGGTTGTATTGGTTGTGAAATCAAAGAATCTGCTGCAAATCTGGATGTACAGCAGCTGATTGAGGAACAATTACTTGTTGAAAAGAACTTGGCTGAAGAACAAACGAAAGAAAAACGAATAAAATTATGTGAGACATGCCCTTTTAGAGTTGCTCATACATGTTCAAAATGCGGTTGTTTTTTTGAATTTCGTGCTAGTTTAGCAGATAAGAACTGTCCTGTTGGTTATTGGTGATAGATTCCTGATCAATTGACTAAAAAAAGAGGTTGGGGCAGAAGCTTATTTCTCGGGTTTGCTTCTGCTCCATCGTTTATCCGGATTTCACGTGAGTGGGATATGACTCGAAGAGTTATGTCTCACTCATTTTTTTAGTAATCAAACGCTTTTTTAGCGATAATACATCTTGACTTTGATATCTTGATCGTGATTACCGAACCCGCGACCAAACAAAGTACAGCCACCCATATTTTCTGCATCTTCCTTAACTTCTATTTTTAATTTCCATGTATCCATTTCACTTTTGATATCTGCTATTTTGACTTCTGAAAGGATATTGCTATCTACATTTGTCCCGTGATTAGTAATTCGGATCGTTTTTAGCAGGCCATATTGATTGAGGTGGTCCTCCCACCAGTCAGGCGTGAATTTTCCTCTAGCATCGTAGAAATCTCCTGGACTAGTCCAAGTCCCAAGTTCAACATCATTCAACGTAAAAGTAATATCAGAAGGCCATTCGTTATTGGCAAATGGAAACTCTGAAGAAATCTCAAAAGAAATTTCCAGCATCTCCAAGGTGTCTTCTGGTTGTAAAAAATTGGTGATCTGGTATTCCACAAAACCTTCGGTAAACCATAAAATTTTAGCGTTCATTCTTTCTGGGTCCATAAAGTATTTAGGTTCATCAAAAATACCGATCCGGTGTGTTTCTGTAGCCAAGCCACAGGTCGGTTTTACTTGGTAGTTGGTGTAGAGACCAACAGGGATCGACGTTTCATATGTATCGAAAGCATGAAAGATTTTTTCAGGAAAACTGATTTCAATGTTATCAACTTTTAAACTAGAAATTTTTTGCTGACCAACGCGTTCAGTTTTGATTAAACGGGCTTCTTCTAGTTTATTGATGTGCATTGTTACAATTGCGCTGCTTAGATTTAATTCCTTGGCTAGTTCTTTGTTGTTCATTTTTTTCTCTGAAAGCAAACGAATGATGTGTAATCTGACTGAACTTGCTAACGCTTCATACGTTAATAAAGATTCATCTGAAATATCTAGTTGCATACAACCCCACCTATTCATAGTTTTATTTATGTACATGGTAACATCTGAACTATACTTTGTAAATGTTTAATATAAATATTAATCATATTTGAATATTAGTTTTTTTATTCGCATTATTATTATTGACAGCGTTTGCAATTAGGTATATTATTTAGTTGTAAATGAAACGAAGGAGGTAAGTTTAGGTTTCAGTTAATGATTTTGGCTAAGGTTTAACTACTAAATTAACTAGGGAGAGAGAAAAAGATGAAAGCATGGAAGAAAATTTTAGGAACGTCACTTGTGTTAGGATGCAGTCTACTATTGTTAAGTGCTTGTGGAGGAGGCAGCGATAAAAAAGCTTCTGGATCTGCCGACGGAAAAACGAAATTGACATTCTGGAATGGTTTTACAGCATCTGATGGGGAGATACTTCAAGGAATCGTAAATGATTTTAACAAAGAAAATGACAAAGGGATCACAATCGAAATGGATGTCATGACTTGGGCGAACTTAAATGAAAAGCTTCCTCCTGCAATTTCATCAAAAACAGGTCCTGATTTTATGTTGCTGAACTACGGCGACTTTGCTCAATATGTTAAAAATGGTGCAGTTCAACCATTAGATGATTTTTGGGATTATAAAGGTGTGGACAAATCTGACTTCACAAAAACAGCTTTGGAATTAGGAACGATCGATGAACAGCAATATTATATTCCGATGCAAGTTCAAGGAATGTACACTTATTGGAACAAAGATTTGTTCAAAGCTGCTGGGTTAGATGAGAACAAACCACCTAAAACTTGGGACGAGTTAACTGAAATGGCACCTAAATTAACCGATGCTTCTAAAAATGTTTCTGGTTTTGTTTTTAATAAAGATGGTACTGCTCCTTTATATAACTGGATTTTAGCTAATGGTGGAAAATTAGTAAACGATGATTACACAAAATCAGAATTTGCCTCACCTAAAACATTAGAAGTACTGAAAAAAATTCAAACAATGATTCATACGGATAAAACTGGTCCAGAATCGATTTCTGGTGCTGAAATGGATAACTTGATGAACGCTGGACAATTAGCAATCGAATTAAATGGTCCTTGGTTGAACAATGGATTGAAGAAAAATGAAATCAATTATGGTGTTACGACCATTCCTCAACTTATTGCAGGTAAAGATGAACATGCAATTTTAGATGGTGTCGGCTTTGGTATTCCTGCCAGCACAGATGATTCTAAGAAAGATGCGATCTACGAGTTCATTAAATACTGGAATACAACAGAAATCGGTAAAAAATGGAGCATGGAAAATGGCTTCCCACCTTACTTAAAATCTGTTAGTGAAGATGCTGAAGTGAAAGCTGACCCAATCGTATCAGAATTAGGAAAACAAATTACATTTGCTAAACCATTTTTACCTGGATTCGATCAACTTCCTTCTATCAATAATGATATCATGAATCCTTTGATTGAAAAATTATTAGCTGGCGACGATCCTGAAAAATTAATGAAAGATGCAGATAAAGCAATTAATGATATGTTAGCAAACAATTAAATACAACTTGCGAATAACACACTCATATAAAGAGGAAAAAATGAGTGTGTTTTCGCTTAATCGTTTCACTACATACTCGCAAAAGGGGATGAAAAAAAGATGAAGAACTATAGGACATCACTTTCAACTTATTGGAATAAACCAAGTCGAGCGGGGTATCTTTTTCTCGCACCTTCAATCTTGGTATTACTGTTTTTTACGGTGATTCCACTGATTGGCACATTTGCACTTAGCTTTTTTAAAATCAATATCTTTTTTACGAATACGACCTTTACTGGTTTTGATAATTTTATCCGTGTATTTCAAGATGAGCGGGCTGTTCGATCATTGATCCATACGCTTTATTTTACTCTACTTGAAACGCCAGCTCAGATCATCGTAGGACTATTATTTGCGGTTTTATTATCAAAGAACACCAGATTCAATCGCTTTTGTCGGTCAACGTTTTATATTCCAGTTATCTGTTCACTGACATCAATCGCTATTATATTTTCAATGTTGTTAGATCCAAATATTGGTGCTATTCCTTACGTACTTTCTCAATTAGGAATGCCGATCCCGCAATTTTTCAGAGATCCAACGTTAGCAATGCCAACTGTTGCTTTTATGACGGTTTGGAAAAACTTTGGTGTGACAATGACGATTCTTTTAACAAGTATTCAAGGAATTTCGCCTTCATTATATGAATCAGCTGAAATGGACGGCGCAACCAAAAAAGAACAATTTTTCAATATTACATTACCGCAAATCGTACCTTCATTAGGTTTTTGTATTTTGACTAATTTGATCGGTTCGATGCAAGTCTTTGACCAAGTATATGTAGCGACAGGCGGGGGACCTCAGTTTAAAACAGAAACAGCTGTTCAATATATTTATAGCCGTGGATTTTCTGCCCCTTATGAGCTAGGTTATGCTTCATCATTATCTTCCGTGTTGTTTGTATTAGTCGCAGTTATCGCTATTACGGCAAATGTCTACATGACACGAAAAGAACGTCAAATGAAATAGGAGATGAAAAAAATGACAGAACTTGTAGAACCTACTGCAACACTTGATCGAAGTCCTGCTAAAAAATTTAGGAAGTCGCCGAAAAAAAAGGATAAAAATTCGATTTTTACAAAAATTGCGATGACGATCATTTTAGTAATTATTGCTTTTCCCTTTATTTGGCTAGTTATTTCATCATTTAAATATGAAAAAGACATTATTTCTTTTCCACCTAAAATTCTTGCTGATAAGTATACTTTTGAAAACTATATCAAAGTTTGGTCAACAATTCCGTTATTAGATTATATCAAAAATACGGTTATTTTCTCAGGTGGCGTTGTGTTGACGTCTGTTTTCTTTGATTCATTAGCTGGGTATGCATTTGCCCGTATGAATTTCAAGGGAAAATCGGTTCTCTTCTATTTTGTTTTATTAACGATGATGATTCCCTTTCAAGTATTTATGATTCCCTTATTTATTGAAATCAATAAACTGGGTTTACTTGATACCTATGCTGGACTGATCATTCCTAAAATGACAAGTGCCTTTGGGATATTTATGATGCGCTCATTCTTTGTAACTTTACCGAAGGATTTAGAAGAAGCTGCTCGTGTAGACGGTTTGAATGAATTCAAAATATTTTTAAAAATCATGTTGCCATTGAGCAAACCAACGATGTTATCTTTAGCGATTTTCACATTGATGAATAGTTGGAATGATTTATTGTATCCGTTGATTTTAACAAGTAGTTCTAAGATGAGAACGCTACCAGCTGGGTTAGCTTTATTTACGGGTCAAAACATTTCATTCTATGGTCCAGTCATGGCTGGAACGGTTATTTCTATGCTGCCTTTACTGATCATCTACATGTTTGCTCAAAAATACTTTGTACAAAGTACAGCAATGTCTGGGATGAAAGAATAGGAGTGAGAACATGAAATTGATCAACAGTCGTTTTTATGGGGCGATGATGGTGATTACGGATTATTTGTTACTAGGTTTACTGTGGTTGATCTGTTCTTTTCCACTGATTACGCTGTATGGCGCATCGGTTTCGCTAATTAATGTAATCGATCAATGGCAATGTGGAGAATCTGGCAGTATCATGCGTTTGTTTTTTACTAAATTCAAAGAAAAGTTCATCAGTAGAATCCTGATTTCTTGCTTATTTTTACTTAGCTTCGGTGTGATTTATTTTGACTTTTCACTATTATCCAGCATGTTTTCAGACGATAAAATAGTCGTTATTGGTTTGATTGTGACAGGTTTAATAATGGCGTTGCTTTTTGTCAATATGAGCTTTATCGATGGGGTAACAAAAGGAGCAAATATAGTTGAGCTGTTTAAGGGAGCAGTAATCAGTTTATACACGAATTTTCTTGTTGATTTACTGATTCTTTTGCTCATTTTAAGTAATTGTTTCCTAATCTTTTTATTACCTGTAACTGTCTTTTTTACTCCGATCATATCTGCAATAGGGATCTATAAATTAAGTAGTAAAAAGAAAATATTGATCCATATCAATTAAATTTGGAGGAGGCAAAGCATGGCAACAACCATCGAAATAAATAAGCAATTTAAAGTGGGGGAAATCAGTCCAAGATTATTTGGTTCTTTTATCGAACATATGGGAAGTGTAGTTTACACAGGTATTTATGAGCCAGAACACCCAGATGCAGATGAACATGGTTTTCGTTTAGATGTGTTAAATAAAATCAAAGCCTTAAATCTTGGAATCATCCGTTATCCTGGTGGAAATTTTACTTCTGGTTATGACTGGACTGATACGATCGGACCAATAGAAAATCGGAAAACGAAATTGGAACTAGCTTGGCGGGGAATCGAACCGAATACATTTGGCTTAAATGAATTTTTTCAATGGCTCAAATTAGTTGGTTCTGAACCGATGATGACGATCAATCTTGGGACAAAAGGAATTGATGATGCCCGTAATATTGTTGAATATTGTAATTTTCCTGAAGGAACTTATTGGAGTGATCTACGAAAATCTCATGGGATTGAGAAACCACATGATGTCAAAGTCTGGTGTTTAGGGAATGAACTGGATGGACCTTGGCAAGTCGGGAGAAAAACAGCTTATGAATACGGACGTCTAGCAAATGAGGCGTCAAAAGCAATGAAATTAGTCGATGATTCGATTGAAACCGTTTTAGTCGGTAGTTCCACACCAAAATTAGATTCCTATCCAGAATGGGATCGAGTGAGCTTGGAGCAAGCCTATGAGACCGTTGATTATTTAGCGCTGCATAATTATATTGATCGCTGTCAAGATGAAGATTTAAGTAAAAAAATGCCGCGAGAATCTGATAATACGCCAACTTACTTAGCCCGTTCGATTGAATTTGATAAACAAATTGAGGCTGTGATTGCCACTTGTGATTATGTTAAAGCGCTAGTTCGTAGCGAAAAAACGATGTATTTGGCATTTGATGAATGGAATGTTCATAATTTTCCAGAAAAAGAGCATCGGAATTTTGAACTGGGGAGCCCAGTTGATTGGTGTCATTTTTCAATGGAAGATACGTTACTATTTGCTTCAATGGGTTTGGCAATTTTAAGAAGAGCAGATCGAATCAAAATCACATGTCAGTCTTTATTAGTTAATACGATTCCTTTGATATTGACTGACGCCATGGGACAGTCGTGGTGTAATCCAACGTATTTTGTGATGAAAGATTTGAGTAATCTAGCTAAAGGAACCGTCCTGCAAAATGTTACAACGGGCGCTACTTATAATACAGACGAATATCAAAATGTACCTTATATCGATGCAGTAGTTGTTGATTCGCAGACTGAATTGATTTGTTTTATTGTGAATCGTTCATGTGAAGAAGAGCGTATTGTCTTGAATACACCAATTGATTTTTCAGGAGTGATTAGTCACTCAGAGTTATCCAGTGAAAATTTGGAAGATAAAAATACAAGAGAGAATCCAACTTGTGTTCAACCGAAAGAAGTGAAAGGACGCGTCAGCTTATCAGATCAACAAATCAAGCTTACTATCGCACCTTATTCTTGGAATACGATCAGAGTTGGAAAATAAGGGAGTCAATGTCTATGTCAGGAAAAAATCCGCAAGAAAACTATTCAAATCCAATTGTTTTAGAAAGAGCCGATCCTTGGGTCTATAAGCATCATGATGGTTATTATTATTTTACTGGTTCAGTACCAGGTTATAAATCAATTGAGCTACGCCGGGCTAAAGCACTGAATGAGTTAGAAAAAGGAGAAAGAGTAACCGTTTGGCATGCACCAAAAACAGGACCAATGAGTTGTTTGATCTGGGCACCTGAAATCCACTTTGTACGTGGGAAATGGTATATCTATTTTGCCGCAAGTGACAACGAGGAAATTCGCAATGAAAACCATCATCATCGGATGTTTGTCATTGAAAATTCAAGTGAAGATCCTATGAATACAAATTGGGTAGAAAAAGGGCAAATCAAGACTCAGTTTGAAAGTTTTAGCCTGGACGGTACTATGTTTGAACATCAAGATCGACTGTATTACGTTTGGGCGCAGCAAGATCCTGTCATTCCAGGTAATTCTAACCTATACATTTCAGAGATGGAAAATCCGTGGACTTTAAAAGGCAAACAAACCCTATTATCTGTACCAGAATATGCTTGGGAAAAAATTGGTTTTTCTGTCAATGAAGGAGCGGCAGCTATTATTCGAAATGGCAAAGTCTTTATTACGTATTCAGGTAGTGCAACGGATGAAAATTATGCAATGGGTTTATTATGGGCAGATGAAAATAGCGATTTGTTGAATGGTTTTTCTTGGAATAAAGCGGTGGAACCTGTATTTAAAAGTTCTCTTGAAAACCAACAATTTGGGCCAGGACATAATTCATTTACTATAAGCGAAGATGGAAAACAAGATGTGATCGTTTATCATGCCAGACCAGAGCCCAACAAGGCAGGCGATCCTTTGAATAATCCAAACCGTCATGCTAGAGCGCAACTTTTTGAATGGGATGAGAAAGGATTTCCAGTATTTGGAGAACCAGTTCGTTAAATCAATAATGAAATAATAATATTGGAGGGGTTAATGTGGATGATAAGAATAACAGCATCAAAGCGGACATTAGAAACGGCCGCACCTCGCTAGGAATTGAATTTGGATCGACTCGAATCAAAGCTGTTTTGATCGGCTCCGATTATACAGTAATCGCTTCAGGCAGTTCTGAATGGGAAAATCAATTGGAAGCGGGCAATTGGACATATTCAATTGAAGCTATCTGGTTAGGGTTGCAAGAAAGTTATCGAATAATGGCTAAAGAAGTGTCAGAAAAATTTGATGAAGTACTCAAAACAATTGGTTCGATCGGCTTTAGCGGGATGATGCATGGGTATTTAGCCTTTGATAAAACTGGAGAGTTGTTAGTTCCTTTTCGGACATGGAGAAATGCTTCAACGGAACAAGCGGAAAAAATGCTAACGACTTTATTTGATCACAATATTCCTCAAAGATGGAGTATTGCACACTTATATCAGGCTATTTTGAATAATGAAAAGCATGTTGCAGACATTGCTTATGTAACAACATTGTCTGGCTACATTCATTGGCAATTGACTGGCAAAAAAGTTATAGGGATCGGGGATGCATCAGGGATGTTTCCAATTGATGCGGTCGTAAAAAATTATGACAGGCAGATGATGAAACAATTCGATGAAGCGATTCTGGATAAAAATTACCCGTGGGACATTACCGAAATTTTACCAGAAATAGCTTTAGCTGGTGCTGAAGCTGGGCAATTAACAGAAGCAGGAGCCATGTTACTTGATAGTAGTGGTGTACTTCAAGCCGGCATTCCAATGTGTCCACCAGAAGGAGATGCAGGAACTGGTATGGTTGCCACTAACAGTGTAGCTGAACATACAGGGAATATTTCAGCTGGGACATCTGTTTTTGCCATGATCGTTTTGGATAAACCGTTGACAAAAGTCTATCCTCAAATCGATATTGTAACAACTCCGTCAGGTAATTTGGTTGCAATGGTTCATGCGAATAATTGTTCATCGGATATTAATGCTTGGGTCCAATTATTTAAAGAATTTGCTGAAACAATGGGGATTCCAATCACGACCGCAGATTTATTTGAAACTTTATTTTTGAAATCACTTGAGGGTGACCCCGATTGTGGTGGATTGCTTTCTTATGGTTATTATTCTGGAGAAAATATTACAGATATCAAAGAAGGGCGTCCGTTGTTTGTCCGCACACCAGAAAGTAGGTTCAATCTTGCAAATTTTATGCGGGTTTATTTGTATTCAGCTTTTGGTGCCTTGAAAATTGGTATGGATATTCTGTTAAAAGAGGAAGCAGTGCAGATCGATAGTATTGTTGGTCATGGTGGTTTGTTTAAGACCAAAGACGTTGGACAAAAAGCCGTTGCTTCGGTAATGAATACACCTGTTTCTGTGATGGAAAATGCAGGAGAAGGCGGAGCGTGGGGGATTGCACTGTTAGCAGCTTTTATGAGAGAAAAATCAGTAGATGAGACATTAGTAGATTTTCTCACACAAAAAGTATTCAACAATATAAAAGAAGCCACAGCCGTTCCGATTGAAGCGGAAGTTGTCGGTTTTGAGCATTTTATTGAACGATACAAAAAAGGTCTGCCTATCGAACAAGCAGCTGTTGAGTTTTTGCAGTAGAAAGAGAGGGAATTATTTTGTTAGAACAGCTTAAAGAAGAAGTTTTTCAAGCAAATCTCGAATTACCGAAACATGGATTAATCAAATACACTTGGGGAAATGTTAGTGCGATCGATCATGAACAAGAACTTTTTGTGATCAAACCAAGCGGCGTTGACTATGAAACATTAACCGCTGAAGATATGGTTGTTTGTGATTTGAAGGGACAAGTTGTCGAAGGAAAACTAAATCCGTCATCTGATACAGCCACACATGCAGTATTATATCAAAACTTTCCAGAAATCGGTGGAATCGTTCATACTCATTCGACCTGGGCAACGATTTGGGCGCAAGCTGGCTTGGATGTACCTGCAATGGGGACGACTCATGCAGATACTTTTTACGGATCAATTCCCTGTACACGATTTTTAAGTCAGGAAGAAATCAACAAAGGTTATGAAGCTGAAACAGGTAATGTGATCGTTGAAACCTTTAATGAACGAAATATTAAGCCGTTGGAAATTCCAGGCGTTTTACTTCATGGACATGGACCATTCACTTGGGGCAAAGATGCAAAAAGTGCAGTAATGAATGCGGTTGTCTTAGATGAAGTCTGTAAAATGAATCTGTTTTCTAGAGAATTGAATCATTTTGCTGAAAATTTACCCCAACGTATTTTAGATAAACATTATTTACGCAAACACGGAACAGACGCTTATTATGGTCAAAAATAAAACGAACTATCGAAGGGCGGAATAACTATGTTGAAAACAGGCAAAAAAGAATTTTGGTTTGTAGTAGGATCACAACATTTATACGGAGAAGAAACACTATTAGAAGTGAAAAAGCATGCACAAGAAATAGCAAATGGTTTAAATGAAAGTGGCAATCTTCCTTATCCAATTGTTTTAAAAGACGAATTGGCTGTATCGGCTGATGTCATTACAAGCATCATGAAAGAAGCAAATTATAATGACGAAGTCGCTGGAGTAATCACTTGGATGCATACCTTTTCTCCTGCTAAAATGTGGATCAGAGGAACACAGTTATTGCAAAAACCATTATTACATTTAGCAACACAATATAATGAACGGATTCCTTGGGATACGATCGATATGGACTTTATGAACTTGAACCAAGCAGCTCATGGCGATCGGGAGTATGGTTTTATCAATGCTCGTTTAAAAGTGAAAAATGAAATTGTCGTTGGCTATTGGCAACATGAAGGGGTTCAAAAGCAAGTCGCCGAATGGATGGATGTAGCAGCGGCATATGCCGAAAGCTTCAATATAAAAGTGGCTCGTTTCGGTGATAATATGCGTAACGTGGCTGTGACTGAAGGGGATAAAGTTGAGGCGCAGATTCAGTTTGGTTGGGTCGTGGATTATTATGGTATTGGCGATCTAGTGGCTGAAATCGATCAAGTGACAGAACAAGAAATCGATGAAACTTTCAAGGAATATCAAGAAATGTATGAATTCGAATTAGGCGACTATGATGAAGTGACTTGGAATGCCCATGTTAAAGAACAAGCTCGCATCGAAATCGGGTTAAGTCGTTTCTTAGAAGCTGGCAATTATTCAGCATTTTCAACTAATTTTGAAGATTTATATGGGATGAAACAATTGCCTGGGTTAGCGGTACAACGTTTAATGGCAGAAGGCTATGGTTTTGCAGGTGAAGGAGATTGGAAAACAGCTGCGATCGATCGTATGATGAAAATTATGGCGCACAATAAAAATACTGGTTTTATGGAGGATTACACGTATGAATTAACACCAGGAAAAGAAGCAATTTTACAATCTCATATGATGGAAGTCGATCCTACATTAGCAGCCAATAAACCGAAGATTGTCGTGTCACCTTTGAGTATGGGAAATCGTGAAGATCCGGCTCGTTTAGTTTTTGATGGCAAAGCCGGAGCGGGAGTTGTTGTTTCGATGGCCGACTTTGGGACACATTATCGTTTGTTGATCAATGAGGTAGATGCGTTTGAACCTACTGAGCCAGCACGACATTTACCTGTTGCTCGAATTCTTTGGGAAGTTAAACCAGATTTTAAAGCTGGCGTTCATTCATGGATTGAAAATGGCGGCGGACATCATACGGTTGTTTCGCTAAATCTTTCATCAGAGCAAATTGTAGCGTGGGCAAAAATGGTTGATTTAGAATATGTTCTTATTAAATAGTTTATAAGGAAAAAATACGTCGAGCGCTAAACAAAACTAAAAATCAGTTTTGTTTAGCGCTCTAAATTCGAATAAACGCTTTTGTCTCGGTCTTGGCTATGATCTATTGTAAACGTTCATCATGCATCAACTGGATTTGGATGCCAAAAGGATCTTCCACAATACCATATGCACCACTGAAACTATTTTGGTTGAGCGGTACAATGGTTTTCACACGTTCATCAGTTGTTAGATTAGAATAAAACGTTTGAATTTCAGCTAAATCTGCACTTTGAATACATAAGGAAAAATTATTCCCCATTGCAAAACTTTCTGTAGGAGTCATTGAATCTTCTGCAATCATTATCTTTGTTTTGCCTACTTGTAAAACAGAATGAGCGATAAACTGTTTATTCTCCTCGGTCAAATGGAAACTTGAATCCCTTTTTGCCATCTCTTCATAAGTCACAACGAGTAATTCTTCAGCACCTAAATGCTTTTTATAAAAGGCTAAAGCTTCCCCAGCACGTCCATTCATTGATAAAAATACAGCAATTTCTAAAGACATATATATTCCTCATTTCTTTTATTTTCTTTACACATTTAGTATACTGCTTAAAGGTGTCAAATCATGATACTTTTAGGAGGACGTATGAAAAAAGCAGAGCGCATCAATGATATGATTCTTTTTTTAGCGGATAAAAATAGTTTTAATTTAAAAGAATTAATGGAACGTTATCGTGTATCAAAAAGTACTGCATTGCGGGATGTGCAATCACTTGAAGAAATAGGCTTACCAATTTATTCAGAGCTTGGCAGATATGGTAAATATCAATTGTTGGATACTCAGATTATTGCACCAGGCTTATTTACACAAGGTGAAATTTACGCCCTATATTTTGCCTTACTAACGCTAAAAGGCTACCAATCTACGCCTTTTAATATAGAAAGCAGTACCCTTGAATTAAAATACAATCAAGTACTTCCGGAAAAACTGCGGCAAGAACTTTCCTTAATGAGCAAAATCATCACTCTTGAACAAGTCAATCATAGCAACACTAGCTTACATTTAAAAGAAATCGTTCAAGGAATCCTTCGTGAAACAGTTTTTGCTATACGTTATCTAAAAAATCACGAAGAAGTGTCGATGACCGTTCAATTTGCACAGCTCTCGTCTAAATTCGGCCAATGGTATGCTAGAATATGGAATTTAGAAACCAAGAAAATACGTGTCATTCGCTGTGACAAAATTCAATCACTTGATGAAATAAAATCTTTCGACGCTATCCCCTTAGAAATACTATTAGAAGAAACTAAAATGTTCTATGAAAAGGAACAATTGCTATCCTTTTCAATTGAGGTTGATGAAAAAGGTAGAGATATTTTTTCAAAGGAAAATTATCCATCCATGAAAATCACAGCCAACCAAGAACATTATCTCATTACAGGTCAATACCACGAAACAGAGACAGAATTTATCACAGACTACTTGCTTCGATTCGGTCAATCGATTTTACGGATCGAACCAGCTTGCTTACAAAAAAGTGTTTCAGCAAGAGCTAATGCTATCGCTGATTATTGGAAGCAGCTATAACGTTGTACGAATATGACAAATAAAAGCAAACATGTTAAAATGAGTTGGAACTTACTAAAAGTAAGTTTGTTGTGATAAACAGATTGATCTAAAGAAAAGATGAAAGGATGACCTAAAAATGCAGTACATATTTGAAAAAGGTAATTTACACGGGAAAAAGTTACTGTTACTTCACGGAACTGGCGGCGATGAAACATCATTATTGGAGATTGCTCGTTACTTAGATGAAGAAGCGACAATATTGTCTTTTCGCGGAACGGTTCAAGAATCGGGAATGAATCGTTTTTTTAAACGGAATGGGTTGAATCAGTTTGACTTAGAGAGTTTGGAAGCAGAAAGTGACCGACTTGTTCAGATGATCACTTCCGTTAGTGAAGAAAAGGGCATAGCATTAGAAGAATGGGTCATTGTTGGTTATTCAAATGGTGCTAATATCGCAGCACATATTTTATTAGAACGTCATTTTACTATTAAACAAGCCATTTTATTTCATCCGATGTCTTTGGGTGTGGATACACAAGAATTTCCGATTTCTACTAAAAATATTTGGTTATCAGTGAGTGAAAATGATCCGATTGTTTCTAAAGAAGCTTCCGATCAGCTGATCCAACAATTGAAAAACCGCCAAGTAGCCGTTACTATTACAGCCACCGATTCAGGGCATCAAATAACCATGGATGAAATCAAACAGGCTAAAAAATGGCTGAATGAACGCCAAACACTTTAACTATAAAAAACAAAGCGAATCATTTGTAGCAAGTTTAAAATGGTGCTATGCTAGTTATGTAATATAAATTAACTAGGAGGGATTTTCACATGGCAGATTTAAATGGACGCGTAAATGATGCAAAAGACAAAGTTGAAGGAACAGCTAAAGAAGTTCAAGGTAAAGTAACAGATGATAAAGGTAAAGAATTTGAAGGCAAAGCACAATCAGCTTTTGGCGATGCAAAAGAAAAAGCTCGTGATGCCGGTGACGATATCAAAGATGGCGCTGAAAAATTAGGCGATAAAATTAAAGAAGGCTTCGAAGATATCAAAGAAAAATTCCATAAACATGATGATAAGTAACAAATTTTAAAATAGTAAATGTAACAGAATAACATTTTATAAACTAGAAATTTATTTCTGTCAAGTTATCTGTTTCGATTTTAAATGAATGAGGGAAAACTCAGCTGAGTTTTCCCTCATTCATTATTTTTTTATCCCCAAAAACAATATTATTTATCTCGATTTGAATAGAATTATTATTTTATTTTTAAATAAATAATAATTCGTTAGATGCTTGCTATAAGCCGTTTCATGTAACTGTTTCTATTTTTTTAATAGCACAAAAATTTATAATTATATTGTTAAACGAAATATAATTTTCTTTTTTTTAAGTATATGTCTAAAAAAGAGAGAAAATATTATCTGTAAATGCGATATAATTATTATTGAAAAATTATATATATCCAAATTTAATAAAAAGGAAGGGTAAACATGAAAAAGTGGACACACACACTATTAATTTCAACAATTGTTTTAGGAACAATCCCGTATGGTGCTATAAATGCATCGATTCCAGCAGAAGCCGTTGAGGTAGGGAATCAGACAACTACCGAAGAAAAAACAATGTCTTTAGAGCAGGAAAAAGCGAATGAAAGCCTGATAGATTCAGAAAAGCTTTCCTCAAACCAAAACAAAACAGATATAGAAGCTACAGCTCCTGAATCTGTAAAAAAAGAAAATACAAGTGTAACTGTACCCTCTGATCAAATACAAAAAGCTGCAGATGAAGAGAAAACAGTAACCCTAGCTGAACAAGAAATGAACATTACACCAAGAAGAACAAGCGATTTTATTATGACAATAGATGGTTTGCAAGTAGAACAACAACAAAATTATTATTGTACGAATGTAACAAGTTTATCTTTTGTTCGCTTTGATGAATACAATGTCAGCTATGAATATGATATTTCCTACGGTGATTCACTAATAGTAAATGTACCAAATAACAACGTTGTAGATCTAAGCACTTATACAGAAGAAGGAATTTATATTATTGATATGACTGGATTCAACCAACGTGGTAGGATCGATACTGGTGAGTTTTATAATAATGTACAAAGAACTGCCTCGTCGGTGAATGTTGGTGGGATCATCAATACCCCAGGTACTGTTGTTGAAAATCCATCATCTATTGCAGTTGGAAGAGACGAAAAAGATACTTATGGGGAATATCACTTCACTTGGGAGATTAGAGATGCCAAGGGAAATGTAGTGTTAAGTGGTACCGATACGCAACCTAATCAAGCAGATATTGATGGACTAGATGCTGGTGAGTACACAATCACTAATACAGTGACCGAAGAGGTACCGGCAGGTTATGAAGCTGCAGATATTACCGATACAACTTCTGGTGCATTTAAAATCACCGCTGGAAAAGTTGATGTAGAACATATTTTATTAGATGAAGCTGGCAATATAGTTACAACTCATACAACGGAGAATAAGAGTGGTAAACTAGGTTCAGGATATGAAACAACACCAATCGAGATTCCCGGTTATGAACTTGTGGTAGAAAAAATGCCGACGAATCAAAATGGAACCTATGAAAAAAACGATCAAACTGTAAAATACTATTACAAAAAAATCAAAACAACTATTAATATAGAATACGTAGATGAGCAAGGCAAGCCGCTAGTACCAAGTGATGTAGTAAACGGAGAATATGATGCTGACTATACATCAGAGGCTAAAGAAATTCCAGGCTATGAATTAGTCGAAGTTCCAACAAATGCAACTGGCAAACATACAGATAAAGATCAAACCGTGCAATATGTTTATAAAAAGAAAGCGACAAAAGTAACAGTCAATTACGTGGACGAACAAGGCAAGCCATTAGCAGAGAGTGATTTAATCAACGGCTTGTATGATGATCCCTACAATACTGCGCCCAAACCAATTCCAGGTTATATTCTGACAGCAGTACCAACCAACGCTTCAGGAAAACATACTGTCGATCCAACAGAGGTAACCTATGTATACAAAAAAATCGAAGCACCAACAGTGGATGATACAGTAGAAGGTTCAAAAGAAGTCACTGGAACAGGAATGCCCGATTCTAAAGTTGTAGTTACATTTCCAAATGGGGCTGAAGTTACTGTTGATGTAGATAAAGATGGCAAGTGGACAGCGGCTGTTCCAGAAGGCGTTGAATTGAAAAAAAATGACAAGATAACAGCTGTCACTCTGGATCCTTTAACTGGTGTTACCTCAGATTCAAGTGCCGGAAAAGTAACGCCATTACCAACAAAAACATCGGATACAGGTTCAGTTACAAACAAACCAAGCAAACCTGATTCTGTAGGTAATACAACAACGACTACTACACAAACTAAACCTAAACTGCCAAATACAGGAGAAACTGATAATACTAATGTAGTAAATATTGGTTTGCTAAGTTTGTTAGTCGCATTTTTAGGGAAATATCTTCACAGACGTAAAGCAGAATAAAATAGAGGCAAAATGAAAACAGTTAAAAAGCACCCACTTCAAAATTTTTAGAAGTGGGTGCTTTTTAATTATTTTATCTTTTTAGCAGTTGCTTTAACACAGGCATATCATGAACGTCATATTTTTCTTTAAAGGCATTGATTTCATCTTCACTGAATTTTTCAGGATCTAAAACTAATTCTTCAACAGGTAAGGGGCGAGTATTCCGAATTTTTACATCGATCACAACTGGGCGTGTACTTTTCCTAGCAGCTTCAAAAGCTGGCTCTAATTGGCTATATTCTGTAATGGTAAACCCTTGAGCGCCAAGCGCTTCGCCAACTTTACCAAAATCCGCTCCTTCTAAGTAGACCCCAAATTTCTTTTGTTCACTATCCTCTTGTTCTGCTTCAATAAAACCAAAAGAATCATTTGAAAACACAACGTTGATAATGGGTAGTTTGTATTTTACTTGAGTGATGATATCTTGCATAACCATAGCAAAGGCTCCATCACCGCTTAAGGTAAACACTTGCCGGTCAGGATAACTAAGTTGAGCCGCAATGCCTCCAGGTACACCATTTCCCATCGTAGCAAACCAGCCAGAAGTTGTAAATTTTTGTTTGCCATTCATATCCAAAAGTCGAATAGCATGAATCGTTGTATTACCAACATCTGTTACAAAAATTGCTTCCTTATCCGCTATTCTACGGATTTCTTTGAAAACAGGTTCTACGCGAAGTGGTGTGTCCGCTTTATGATCGAAGCTTCTTAACCAAGCAACCCAGTTTTCTTTGTTTTTTTGATTGGCTTTTAGCCAGCGATCTTCTGGGCGTGCCTCACCTAATTCAACCATTCGTTTTAAGGCTTCTCTAGCATCTCCTAAAATCGCAACATCTGTTTTATGTCGTCGTCCCAATTTTGTCGAATCAATGTCGATTTGAATAAACTTAGCATCCGGATTAAAGAAATAAGCAGCAAAAGGGAAATCACTACCGGCAAATACGATCAAATCAGTTTCCGCTAAGGCTTCATTGGCAGGCTTAGTTGCGACACGAGCGGCAAAACCAAGGAAGTTTTCATAAGCATCTGGAACGATTCCTTTTCCTAAAACAGCTGAAACAACAGGCATTGAAAAATGTTCCGAAAATGTTTTGATTTCAGACCAGCCGTTACGAGTTCCTTGTCCGATGTAAAGAACTGGTCTGGTTGCTGTTTCGATTAAAGAGACGGCTTTTTTTAAGTCTTCATAATGAGGCAAGAGTACACCTGTTCGATGATTTTTAGCAGTTGAAATAGCTTGATTTGGAATTTCTTTTGTACCGAAATCAACAGGGATTGTCACGACCGCAACGCCTTTATTTTTATAGGCAGCTTTGATTGCTTCATCTACGACGTGAGGGAGGCTTTCAGGGGTCATGACAGTTCGGTTATAAACACTAACATCAGCGAACATTGGATTTTCATTTAATTCCTGGAAGGAATTGTAATTCATAGAGCTTGTAGCAACTTGACCTAATAAAGCCAAAACGGGAACATGATCCATTTGGGCATCATATAATCCATTGATTAAATGAGTAGCACCAGGACCTGCTGAACCAAAAGCCACCCCGATTTTACCAGTCAATTTAGCATCAGCGGCAGCAGCCAAAGCACCGACTTCCTCATGGCGAACTTGAATATAGTTGATTTTTTCTCTTTCTTTGTATAAGGCGTCCATGGTGGAGTTGAAAGATCCGCCGGGAATTCCGTAAATATGGTCGATGTCCCAACTTTCTAAAACTTTGATCATCGCGACAGCAGCATTGATTGTTTCGGTCATTTTGCTCACTCCATTTCTATAATTTGCTTCTATATCAAGTATACTCTTTCTAAATTTTTGTACCAACTGAAAGCATTTTCTACTTTAGCCGTAGTCATAAAATCATCGATATGATAAAGTTAAGCTATGAAAAGTATTTTGGAAAGATGGGGTGTTTGTAATCACTAATTGGCTGTTATCTTTAGAAGCTTGGCAGCAAGCTTTGGTAGGGACAGGTTTCACTTATTTTATGACAGCATTGGGGGCTGGCTTGGTTTTCTTTTTCAAGGAAATAAAAAAAGATATTCTAAATATGATGCTCGGCTTCGCATCTGGTGTGATGATTGCTGCAAGTTTTTGGTCTTTACTAGATCCTGCAATCAAACAGGCAGAAGAAAATGGCAGCATTGCTTGGCTTGTTGTTAGTTTTGGCTTTGGTTTGGGCGGGTTATTCTTGTATGTTGCAGATAAGACGTTGCCACACATGCATTTTGGACCAAATCATGAAAAAGAAGGCTTGCCAAGTCATTTAAAGCGGACAATTTTGTTGGTTTTCTCTATTACGTTGCACAATATCCCAGAAGGTTTGGCAGTAGGCGTGGCGTTTGGTGCAGCAAATTCGGCAGATGATCCGCAAAAAGCAGTATTAGCTGCAATTTCTGTTGCTTTAGGAATCGGTATTCAAAACTTTCCTGAAGGCGCAGCTGTTTCAATTCCATTGAGGCAAGAAAATTTAAGTCGAAAGAAAGCTTTTCTTTATGGACAGGCTTCGGGAATCGTTGAACCTATTGCGGGAATCATTGGGGCAGTTTTAGTAACGAAAGTGACATTGCTGTTGCCATATGCGTTGGCTTTTGCAGCTGGGGCGATGATTTATGTCGTTGTGGAAGAATTGATTCCAGAGGCACAGCAAACTGTTACCAGCAAACGTCATTTTGCTGTATTCGGTGTGATGTTAGGCTTTATTATTATGATGATTCTAGACGTAGCTTTAGGATAGATAAAAAAGGACCAAGTCTGTATAGCACAGGCTTGGTCCTTTTTGTTTTTTTTATAAAACTCGTTCAAAAGGATCTAAACTGATTCCTTTTTCTAAGACGATCTTCGCATATTCTTGCGCAGAAAATAAAGAATGATCTTTATAATTTCCACATTCTTTAGCAGAAACAGCAGGAACAAAATCAGTTTCAGCAATAAAGTTCAAGACTTTCACTAAAGCATCACGAATTTCTTTTGGAGAATGTTCATTCCACATGATCATGTAAAAGCCAGTACGGCAACCCATAGGAGAAATATCGATGATTCCTTCCAAATGATCGCGTAAGTTCACTGCTAATAAATGTTCTAATGTATGAACCGCAGCTGTTGGTAATTCATCTTCATTTGGTTGTAAGAAACGTAGATCGTATTTTTCAATCAAGGCTTCACCATTTTTTTCAGTACCCGCTAAACGAACATAAGGGGCTTTAACTGTATTGTGATCTAATTCAAAACTTTCAACACGTGCCATCTTATTCACTCCTTCAAATTAAGTAAATGTCGTTTTTAACTATAACAAAACACATTTAAAAGTCAATAGATTAAGATGTCATCACGAATTTTGTTTTGCAAAATTCTTTGCTAATTTCTTCAATAATTCAGGTGCATCTTCTTGATCCATCACAACTTCGATCCATTGTAATCGTGTAGTGTCTTTTCTGGCTGCTTTCATCGCTTCATCAAGTTCGACTTCTGTTGTGGCTTTATAGGTTGCTGTATTTTGACTATTGCCTCCGAATACTAGCGGTAAATTTTGATAATCCCACATAGGAATATCGTTGTATTGCTCAGTGGCACCATGAATTTCCCGTTCAACAGTATAACCATTATTATTGATCACAAAAACGATAGGTGTCAATTGTTCTCTCAAAGCAGTTCCTAATTCTTGAATAGTCAATTGCAAAGAACCATCGCCAATAAATAAAAGGTGACGACTATCTTTATTGGCAATTTGGCTACCTAAGACGGAAGGAAATGTATAGCCAATCGATCCCCATAAAGGTTGCCCGATAAAATGCATATTTCTCTTTAATGCCACATTTGTCAAACCAAAGAAAGATGTTCCTTGTTCGCCAACAACAGTATCACCAGGGATAAGAAATGTTTCGACCATTTTCCAAAACTGTTTTTGTGTGAGCTTTTCATTTTTGATTTCGAGATTTGAGATACGTTTTACAGGAAGAATTTCACCTGTGTACCTAGAGCAAGATAGAGTTGCTAGCGCAGAAACAAAACGATCTAACTGAATTGCTTCGTACTGCTCTCCATAAAATTGGACTTCCGTACTGCCAATCGAAATGATCTGTTTATCTGTAAAGCCAAAACTAAAGCCAGATGTTGCGGAATCTGTCAATTTTGCACCTAATAGTAAAACTAAATCAGCTGTATCGACACGACTTTTTAGTGGTTCCTCAGTAGGTGAACCTGAGTAAGTTCCTATATAATGGGCATCTTCTTCATTAAATGCGCCTTTTCCAAGTGGTAAGGTGGTGATAGGAAGATTAAATTTTTGGATAAACTCCTCTAATTGCTGTTCTATATGGTAGCTTAAAATCTCATGACCAGCAATGACGACTGGATTTTTTGCTTGATATAACTCTTTTTCAACTTTGTCTAAAATAACTGATTCCACATCTGTTAGTTTTGTAGAAGCTTGATCCAAAGGGCTTATCGGACGTGTTGCTTCGATTTCTGCAATATCAATAGGTAAATTAATATACACGGGACGTCTTTTGATCAATGCGCAAGTAAGGACACGGTCAATTTCAGTTAAAGCATTTTGAGCAGTTAAATGAGCGATTCCAGCGGTTACTTCTTCATGCATTTTCTCAAAGCGTAGAAAGTCCCCGTCGCCTAGTGTATGATGGACCAGCTTATTATTATTTTGAACAGTCGTTGTTGGCGAACCAACAATTTCAATAACAGGCACATTTTCAGCATAACTTCCGGCTAAACCATTGACAGCACTTAATTCGCCGACACCAAATGTTGTAACAAAAGCAGAGATACCTTTCGTGCGGGCATAGCCATCAGCCATGTATGCTGCGTTTAATTCGTTGGCATTTCCAATCCAGTTCAAATCTTCTCTACCAGTAATATGATCTAGAAATTTTAAATTATAATCTCCAGGAACGCCAAATATATCATCGATTCCCAATTCTTTTAAACGGTCTAATAAATAATCCGCTACAGTATACATCTAATCATCCTCTCAAAATGTGTGCTAAGTCAGTATAAATCTGAAAAAAAAATTAGTCGACTAAGTTGCACGGATCTTAAGAACGCCATTAAAAAATGATTTGAAATGTTATGATTCATAAATTTCTTATTTTTTTGACAAAATTAAAGGAAAAATCATTTTACTTCCTATGTAGTAAAAGTCAATGTTATGGTAAAATAGAAAAAGCAACTTTCTTCAGGAATTTGAGAGGAGATCAATAAGTATGAAAAAAAAGTATAATGTTGCCGTGGTAGGCGCAACTGGTGCTGTTGGCACAAAAATGATCGAAATGTTGGAAGAGACATCATTACCAATGAATCAGGTAAAACTTTTAGCTTCAAAACGTTCAGCGGGAAAAGAAGTAACGTTTAAAGGGGAAACCCTTGTAATCGAAGAGTTAGTTCCTGAATCTTTTACGGATGTAGATATTGCTTTGTTTAGTGCGGGGGGAAGTATTTCTAAACAATTTGCTCCAGAAGCTGTTAAACGTGGGGCAGTCGTTGTTGATAATACGAGTCATTACCGAATGGATCCAGATGTGCCGTTAGTTGTGCCAGAAGTGAATCCAGATGCGCTAAAACAACACAAAGGAATCATAGCAAACCCAAATTGTTCGACCATTCAAATGATGGTGGCACTTGAACCAATCCGTCAAGCTTATGGGTTGGATCGCTTGATTGTATCAACCTATCAAGCGGTAAGCGGAGCAGGAATCAATGCCATGGAAGAGCTGAAATCACAAGCATTGGCGTATATCAATGGCACGCCTGCTGATCAATTAGAAGCTAATATTTTGCCATCTGGTGGGGATAAAAAGCATTATCCAATCGCATTCAACGCGTTGCCTCAGATCGATGTCTTTGCAGAGGCTGATTATACGTATGAAGAATGGAAAATGATTAATGAAACCAAGAAAATCATGGGAGATGACAGTATCAAAGTCGTTGCGACGTGTGTTCGTATTCCTGTATTGTCTGGTCACTCTGAATCAATTTATATCGAAGTCAAAGAAGATGGTTCTGACGTTAATAAGATCAAAGAGTTGATTGCAAAAGCTCCAGGTGCAGTTTTACAAGATGAGCCAAGCCAGCAGATTTATCCGCAAGCGTTAACGAGTATCAATCGCAAGGAAACATTTGTAGGTAGAATCCGTCAAGATATTGATATTGATAAAGGCTATCATATGTGGGTCGTTTCTGATAATTTATTAAAAGGCGCTGCTTGGAATTCCGTTCAAATTGCAGAAACACTGCATGAGATGGACTTGGTGAGGGTTTAAATAGTTTCTGGAATAAGTATGAATGATGGAGAAATCCTTAGTTCTGTTTTCCAGTCGAAGCTGACCGAGCTCTTTCAGTTTTTAATGTTATCTAGCTTCAAGAGCTAGTCTCTCGGGAAAAAGATAAATAATGAATGAGACAAAAAGCATCTCAGCCATTATTTCCTATTTTCCAGTCGAGACTGGACGAGCTCTTTCAGCTTTTAGTATTATCTAGCTTCAAGAGCTAGCCTCTCGGGAAAAAGATAAATAATGAATGAGACAAAAAGCATCTCAGTCATTATTTCCTATTTTCCAGTCGAGGCTGACCGAGCTCTTTCAGCTTTTAATGTTATCTAGCTTCGCGGGCTAGTTTCTCGGAAAAAAGATAAAATATGAATGAGGCAAAAAGCACCACAGCCATATTTTCCTATTTTCCTGTTAGAGCTAAACGAGCCCGCTGTGCTTTTAATTTTAGGAGGTAGTAAGTATGAATTTAAAAAATGCAACGATAATCACAGCAATGGTCACACCTTTTGATGAAAGTGGCGCAATTGATTTTGCTAAGCTGCCTCAATTAGTGAAACATTTACTTGATAATCACACAGAAGGAATTATTTTAGCGGGAACAACAGGGGAATCGCCAACATTAACTCATGATGAAGAAATCGAATTATTTAATGAAGTAATTCGTTTGGTTGATGGACGAGTACCAATTATCTGTGGTGTGGGAACCAACGATACGCGTGACTCCGTTGAATTTGTACAGGAAATTTCTGCAATCAGAGGCATTGATGCAGGCTTAGCAGTTGTCCCTTATTACAACAAGCCAAGTCAAGAAGGTTTATACCAGCATTTTAAGGCAATTGCTGAGGCGAGTGATTTACCGATCATTTTGTATAATGTGCCTGGAAGAACCGTGGCAAGCCTTGATGTAGCAACAACTTTACGCTTAGCTGAATTGGATAATATCATTGCAGTCAAAGAATGTTTTGGTTTAGATGCGTTGACTGAGTTGGTAGAAAAGGCGCCAAAAGACTTTTTAGTGTATACTGGAGAAGATCCTTTAGCATTTTCAGTTAAAGCAATAGGAGGACAAGGGGTTATGTCAGTTGCCAGTCATGTATATGGAACAGAGATGTATGATATGTTCCAAGCACTTGATCAAGGAGAAATCAAAAAAGCAGCAAGTATTCAACGGCAATTATTGCCTAAGATCAATGCGTTGTTTTCAGTACCTTCTCCAGCACCTGTGAAAGCTGCACTAAATCACATGGGTATTTCCGTCGGTGATTTACGTTTACCTCTTGTATCATGTACTTCTGAAGAAAAGGCGAAAATTTTAAGCATACTGGATTTGTAATTCGGTATGAGAATATAGAGAGGTGAATTTAGTGAGTACAATAAAAATCGTTCCCTTAGGCGGCGTTCGTGAAAATGGTAAAAATATGTACATCGCAGAAGTGGAAGATGAAATTTTTGTACTGGATTGTGGATTGAAATATCCAGAAAATGAACTACTAGGAATTGATGTAGTGATTCCCGATTTTACGTATTTGGAGGAAAATATTGACCGTGTTGCAGGAATTTTCTTAACACATGGTCATGCAGATGCGATTGGGGCGTTACCTTATCTTTTATCTAAAGTTCATGTACCAGTATTCGGTACGGAATTAACCGTAGAGTTAGCAAAATTAATTGTAGGAGATCATGCAGATTCTAAAGATTTCAATGATTTTCATGTAGTAGATGCTCATACAGAAATCGATTTTGCACATGCTACAGTTAGTTTTTTCCGAACAACCCACACGATTCCAGATTCAATCGGAATCAATTTAAAAACCAAAGAAGGCAACATTGTTTACACGGGTGATTTTAAGTTTGATCAAAGCGCAATTCCTATGTATCAGACAGATTTCGGTCGTTTAGCAGAGATTGGAAGAGAAAAAGTTTTAGCTTTATTGAGCGATTCTTCAAATGCAGAAAATCCTGCTCAAGTTGTTTCTGAGCTTCAGATTGCGGATGAAGTATTCGATACGATCCGTTATTGGGAAGGTAGAATCATTGTTGCTTGTGTGGCAAGTAATTTACAACGTGTCCAACAAGTATTAGATGCTGCCCACCGTTCTAATCGCAAGATTGTTTTAACAGGTCAAGATTTCCAACGAATCATTAATACAGCAATCAAGCTGGATAAACTGAAATTACCAAGCGAAGATTTGATCATTCAAGTGAAAGATATGAAAAAATATCAAGCAGATCAATTAGTGATTTTAGAAACAGGAGCAATGGGGGAACCAATCAAATCATTGCAAAAAATGGCAAACGGCTCACATCGTGTCGTTAAAATCCAAGAAGGTGATTTGGTGTATATTACAACAACGCCAACAACCGCAATGGAAACAGCTGTAGCAAAAACAGAAGATATCGTTTACCGTGCCGGTGGTGTGGTAAAACAAATTTCTGATAATATGCGCGTTTCAGGTCATGCCAATCCAAATGACTTACAGTTGATGTTAAACTTAATCAAACCAAAATATTTTATCCCTGTTCAAGGTGAGTATCGTCAATTAGCAGCACATGCCGACTTAGCTCATGAACTAGGAATACCTTATAAAAATATTTTCATTACTGGTCGAGGCGATATCCTTGAGTACAGCAAACAGAAAATGACGGTTGCGGGCAGTACAACTGCTGATAATATCATGATTGATGGTATTGGTGTTGGCGATATTGGTAATATCGTACTTCGTGATCGTAGAATTTTGTCTGAAGATGGTATTTTCGTAGCAGTTGTTACAATCAACCGCCGCGAAAAACGAATTGTTTCACCAGCTAAAATCACATCAAGAGGTTTTGTTTATGTGAAAACAAGCAAAGACTTGATGAAAGAAAGTAGCAATATCGTGACGGAGATTGTTGAAAAACATCTTGAGAGCAGCGATTTTGAGTGGAGCAAGCTAAAACAAGATATTCGTGAACAATTAAGTCGTTATCTGTTTGAACAAACAAAACGACGTCCAGTGATTCTTCCTGTCATTATGGAAGCAACACAACGCAAAGGACGGAAAGCCGCGAATTAAGAAAAGAGACTGTAAAAACGTAGCTTAATGATTTAATTCTTTCGCTAAGATAGATGGAATCTAAAAGCTAAGTAGACAGTAAAGCCTTATCTAGTTTTTGGGGAATGGGACAAGACTAAACGTTTAGTTTTGTCCCATTCTTTTTTCATTTGAATCAAGAAAAAAAGTGACTATTTTTTTACAGATATAGATTTTTTCGTTACAATGAAATAGTGAAATTATCTAGCTGTAAAAGCTAGCCTTTCAGTATTTATAATAAGGAGGGAAAACGGTGGAAAAGAAACAAGAAACACGCTGGATCAAATTTCTCGGGGGGAAAAATTTATTATTCACGCTTGTCGCATTATTGTTGCTAGGAGCAGTGATTTTTGTTTTTCATCAAGTGGGCTTTATTTTTGGCCCGATCGGGGTTGTTTTTAAAACGATCATTGGACCTACGATTTTAGCACTGATTTTATATTATTTATTCAATCCGGTGGTCAACTGGTTAGAAAAACATAAGATTAAACGGGTATATGGTGTTTCTGCTATTTTTATTGTAGTGATCGCATTGATTGTTATTGGAATCATATTAGTTGTTCCGATTCTACAAAAGCAAGTAGATGGATTGGTCAAGAGTTTTCCGCAGTATATGAATGATTTAAACAAAATGGTGACAGAGTTTTTCCATAATTCTGCTTTAGAGAAACCTTTAGCAAATGCGTTGGATGGTATTCAAAGATGGTTTGATAGTGTATCTGACAGAATCGGCAGCTATTTCAGCAAAGCAGTCGAAGGAGCCTCTACAGTATTTTCTACTTTAACAGGATTTGCATTAGTAATGGTAACAGCACCGATTATTACGTTTTTCCTGTTAAAAGATGATCAAAAGTTTTTTACCTTTGTTCTAAAGATCATACCTCCTCGTTTTAGAAGCGATGCAAAAGAAATAGGTGCAACAATGAGCAGTCAGGTTGGTGCCTATCTTAAAGGTCAAATTTTAGTGTCGATTGCGATTGGTATTTTAACCTTTATTGGTTTTTGGCTGGTTAAAATGCCTTATTCAGGGACGTTATCAATCATTGTTGGTGTTACAGCGGTTATTCCCTATATTGGGCCTGTGATTGCATTTATTCCGGCTGCGATCGTTGCATTGATGGTTTCTTTTGGAATGTTTATCAAAATGACGATTGTCTGGATGATCGTGCAAATGTTGAATGGTCATTTGATCGCACCGCAAGTAATGGGGAAACGCTTAGTTGTTCATCCCTTGACAATCATCATCGTATTGTTGGTCATGGGAGATCTTTTAGGCATGTTTGGTTTGATTTTTGGGATTCCAATTTATGCGATCGCAAAAGTTTTAGTTACCTATATTTTCCGTAAGTTTAAGCAACGTTACAATCAATTTTACGGAGATAGCGGTGAATATGAAGATACTGAATTTTCTAAAGAAGAGTATTTAGACGAGTAAAAAAATAATGGATCTTCTAAGCTTTAGCAAGTCAATAGCTGAAGTTTAGAGGATCTTTTTTTTGATTTTTCTCATAAAAAGTATTTTTATATGAAAAAAGACAATTCGTATCTTTTGTAATACTTTTTTTAAGGCGTTACAATTTAATTAGCATCAAAACAACTAGTCTCAAAGGAGGGAAGTATATGAAACGGTTGTTAAAAATTATTTTTGCACTAATCATACTCCTATTGTTTGTCGGGACTTTAGGTTTGCTTAGTCAATTGATCGACATTCCTTGGCTGTCTTATGAAGTTGACGGCTGGCTTTATAACTATCCTTGGTTATTTGAGTTCTTTAAAGGGATTTTACTTGTTCTGGGTGCTCTATTGTTGCTCAGTTTGGTTGTTGTTCTTTCAGTTTCAGGACGAAGAAGACGTTTGGTTGTGAAAGAAGGTAAGAATCGAATCGAAATACCTAAGACTACTGTAGAACAAGTGGTGAAAGAGGCATATAGCAAGGTTGTCCATCCGGATAAAACCAAAATGTCGGTCAAAATCAAAGGAAAAGAAAAAGTAGCTGTCAAGCTAAGGATCGATGTTCGCAGTAAAGCACGTTTTCAACCAATGGCAGAAGAAATCAAAGAGCAAATACAACTTGCCCTGGCCACTGCTCTAGAATCAGTGGATAGCCATGTAACCGTTCATTTAAGAGAAATAGAAGCAACAGATTCTTCAAGTTTCAGCAAAAAACAATCACGTGTGATTTAGGAGGGGAAAACAATGGATCAAGAGAAAAAAGAACGATGGGCTAAAGAGCTAAAACCTTATCGCTTCCGGATTATTTGGACAACGTTGTTTTTCCTACTAGCCTTACTTTTATTACTGATTGGTTTTTGGAAAACACTTGTCTTATTGATTTTTGCAGCGGTAGGTTATACTATCGGGAAAATGCGCGATGAAGATTTGGATATTTATTCCTTGATAGATACAGTAAGATCTATGATAGGAATTTAAAAAATTATTTTGAAGGAGCGAATGCAGATGGTAGAGGAAGTACAGAATAATAACGGTGGAATGAAGGCAAAATTGACGTTTGATGATGTAGTGATCAAAAAAATCGTAGGTATTGTTATTTCAGATATTGATGGTATTTTAGGACTGAGCGGCAACCTTTTTACAGATTTTGCAGATCGTTTCAGAGATAATGAAGATATTACTAAAGGGATCGATGTGGAAGTTGGTACTAAACAAGTGGCAGTTGATGTATCTGTAATATGCAAATATGATGTTGCGATTGCTAGCGTTTTTGATCAAGCTGTTGAAAAAGTAAAAGAAGCTGTTCATTATATGACAGGATTAGATCTTGTAGAGTTCAATATGAATGTTGACGATGTAATGACCAACGAACAATATTTAGAGAAATATCGCGGTAAAGACAGTGAGGATAATAAAGGTAGTAATTAATATTTTTTAGGGTAAGCTTCATTCTATTTAACAACAACGAAAAAAGTGGAAAACAAAACGACTACCGTTTTGTTTTCCATCTTTTTTTATTTTTTTTCGATTAATGGGACATTTTCTACATGTAAGAGAAATTTTTTAATATTAAGCCCCTCATGTTCAGAACTGCCCAAATAGCCTGTTAATTTTCCATTTTTACCGATCACTCGATGACAAGGAACAATGATTGGGATGGGATTTTTACTATTAGCCTGACCAATTGCTCGAACAGCTTTCGGTGAATCAACAGCTTGGGCAATCTCTAGATAGCTACGAGTTTCACCATAAGGAATCTGGGACAAGGCATTCCAAACTCTTCTCTGAAAGTCCGTGCCGCTATGAATGGATAAAGGAACAGTAAAAAACGTTCGTTTTCCTGAAAAATAATCTGAAAGTTCTTCGGCGGCTTGTTTGGTAAACTGGTTTGTTTGATGATCATCGATCTCGTAAAAAGAAAGTGTCGTCAATCCTTTGTCATCCGCATCTAACCAAATTGAGCCAAAAGGTCCATTAATTTTCATCTTTTTCTCCTTTTATTGTGCAGTTACTTTATTATACTTCATCTAGAAGTGTGGTACTATATTTTTATATACTAAAATTGGGGGCGAGACGATGGAAGAAGTCGTCATCTTACATACCAACGATTTACATTCACATTTGGAAAATTGGCCAAAAATCAGACGCTATTTAATCAGCCAAAAACAACAATACTCAAAAGCTGGGAAAACTGTTGTGACGGTTGACTTAGGTGATTTTATTGATCGCTGGCATCCATTGACAGAAGCAACAGACGGCCAAGCCAATGTCGAGTTGATGAATCAAGTGCATTATGATGCAGCGACGATCGGCAATAATGAAGGCATCGGCAATTCTAAAGAACAGCTGAATCATCTATACGATCATGGTAATTTCGAGGTCTTATTAGGAAATCTATTTGATTTAAAAACAAAGAAAGCGCCTGATTGGGCGAGCGCATACAAAATCATAGAAACAAAAGGAAAAACAAAGATCGGTTTGATTGCATTGACCGCACCATTTCCTTTAACATACAATCCTAATGGTTGGGACATTCGTTCGACAAAAGAGGTATTACCGGGGTTGATCAGAGAAGTACAGCAAAAATGTGATGTATTGCTTTTAATGAGTCATTTAGGGATCGACGAGGATCTCAAAATCGCTAACGAATTTCCTGAAATCAATGTATTGCTGGGTTCACATACACATCACCTGTTCAAACACGGGGAAAAGATCAATAATACCCAACTTTCAGCGGCTGGCAAATTTGGCTATTACATTGGTGAAGTTCATTTGAGAATTGAGAATGGTCAGATCATCCATAGTACAGCTGAAGCAATACCAACGGCTGAATTACAGGAGCTACCAGAAGATCAACAAGAAATTGAGAACTACTTAGTTTTAGGACACGAGCTGTTACAGTCAAGGCAAATCGCTAAGATTCCTCAGCCTTTGTCGGTAGATTTAAATGGGGATCAGCCCTTGATCGCAACTACTTTAAAAGCTATAAAAGAAAAAGGTCGGACGAAAGCAGCAATTTTAAACAACGGTTTGTTTTTAGCAGATATTCCAAAAGGAATCGTTGATCAAGATCAACTGCATAAAACGTTGCCTCATCCCATGCATTTGATTCGTGTAACACTATCAGGCGCTGAATTCATTCGTATGATTAGAGAAATGGAAAAGAATCGTGATTATTTACGCAAATTTCCAATTATGGGAATGGGATTTCGCGGTAAGGTTTTTGGGGAGCTTTACTATGATGGCATCTCTTATGATAAGCAAAAACAGCTAGTCTTGTGGCAGAATCAGCCGATTGATTTAAAACAGATGTATACATTTACCACGGTTGATCATTTTATGTTTATCCCTTTTTTCCCAACGATCGAGTTGGCTGGAGAGGTGGAATTTATTTTTCCAGAATTTATTCGAACCGTTTTGGGAGACTACTTGAACGCACACTATCCAATCCTATAAAAACAAGGTATAATAAAATCTAGGCGGTGAAAAAATGACAGAAAAAGTAAAGAAACCATACAAAAATACGAAACCAAACAAACATAAAGAAGAACCGGCAGCTACCTTAACAGAAGAAATCACAGCTGTCCTTGAAGAGATAAAAGAAGAACCTGTCAAGGAAAAGAAAAAAGGCGAAATCGTAACAGTCATCGATGATATCCATGTGACGATCAGCGAACGCCAGTATCTTTTAGTGAAAAATCATCGAGAAGCATTTGATTCGGAGAGATTAGGAGAACGTTTTAGTGATGTTCTTTCAAAATATGATTATATTGTTGGTGATTGGGGATATGACCAGCTACGGTTGAAAGGATTCTTTAATGAATCAAATCGTAAAGCAGCTCCTGAGCAGAGAATTGATACACTGGAAGATTATTTATATGAGTATTGCAACTTTGGTTGTGCTTATTTTGTGATTGAACGAATTGGCGGAAAACGTGAAAAACAACAAACCCGCCGCAAGAAACCAACTAAAAAACCTGTCCACCAAAATCAAGCGCACACAGAAGAAAAACGTGTACCTGTAACAAATAAGGCAAAACCAGTGATTAAAAATCGTAAAGAAACTGAACCAAAAAAAGCAGTTATCGGTAAACAAGAGAAAGATGCTAGCAAAGGTCGTTCATTTACTATTCGTCAACGTGAGGAGTAATTATCTGTGAAAAAACATTACCAAGGATATTTAATTGATTTAGACGGTACGATTTATTTAGGGAAAGAAGTTATTCCAGCAGGAAAACGATTCATAGAACGTCTGCAGGAATTAAAATTACCGTTTCTTTTTGTGACCAACAATACAACTAAAACACCAAATGCAGTGGCTGAACGTTTAGCACAAGAGTTTGATATTCATGTATCGGCTCAAACTGTATATACAGCAAGCCTTGCCACAATTGACTATATGAAAGAACAAGGTAAAGGCAATCGTGTGTATGTGATCGGAGAGTCTGGACTTGTGGATTTGATTTTATCTGCTGGTTTCGAATGGGATGAAGAAGCACCTGATTATGTGGTTGTTGGATTAGATACAGATATCACTTATGAAAAATTTGCAACTGCAGCGCTTTGTATCAGAAATGGTGCAACGTTCATCGGTACTAATCCAGATAAGAGTATGCCGACAGAACGCGGCTTACTACCAGGAGCGGGTTCATTTATTTCACTCATTGAAACAGCTACTCAGACCGCACCGATCATGATCGGTAAACCCAATGCAATCATAATGAATGAAGCACTAAAAGTTATGCAGCTTGATAAAGAAGAAGTGATCATGGTTGGTGACAACTATGAAACAGATATTCAGTCTGGTATTCAAAATGGAATCGATAGCTTACTTGTCTTATCTGGCTTTACGGCAAAATCAGCAGTTCCTAATTTACCTGAAAAACCAACATATATTGTAGATTCTCTAGATGATTGGATTTTTTAAGATGAGTGGAAAAGAAAAAAGCTGGATTTGGTTGGAACGAGCGGGTATCGCATGTTTGATTTTGACCATCATCTCTTTGAGCATTACGATCACCATTAATTTTCGTCTGTTATATGTTTTTGATATCGATTCATTAAAGATATTAGACTACGTAGATATGGACAAGCCAACATTGCTAAAAAACTTTGATCAGTTGATGGCCTATTTAAATAATCCTTTTAACCATACGTTGAGATTATCTGATTTTCCATCATCAAAAAGTGGAGCATTTCATTTTTATGAAGTAAAACGTCTTTTTTTACTCTGTTATGGCGTATTACTCGTGACAGTGATTCCAAGCGGTATCTTTGTTTTCCGTTTAATTAAGACCAAAAGAGTGTGGCGTTTGATTCGTCCGTTTCAATGGGGAATGATCATTCCAGTATTTTTTGGTGTTTTAATGGCTATTGGATTCGATCAATTTTTTGTGGCATTTCATGGGGTATTTTTTAATAATGATGACTGGTTATTTGATCCGGCTACTGACCCGATCATTAATGTTTTGCCGGAACAATATTTTATGCATAGTTTTATTTTGTTTTTCGTTTTACTTGAGTTATTCTTTTTCATAGGAATTATTTTTGGAAAGCGTGAGTTAAAAAAATTATAAAGAATTTTAAAAGTTACAAGGATCAGACTCTAAAAGTTGATCTTGTAGCTTTTTTATTATACAGGTAGCTGTGCAATTGATTTGTATTTGTTAATTCAAAGATGTTGACATTTAAAACAGGTACCTTTATAATATAAGAAGGTACCTGATGTAAAATCTGTTTTATGGAGGAATAAAGCATGGAAGAACAAACATTGATGGAACAGTTTCTAAGTTTACAAGCAATGATGCAAAGATATTTTATGAAACGCCGCAGAGAACATGGACCTTTTGGTAATCCACATAGAGGGCAAGGGAGAGTTTTAAATCTGTTAAAACTAAAGCCTGAAACAACCCAAAAAGAGCTATCTTACTTGTTAGATATGCGTCCGCAATCTTTAGGTGAGCTATTAGGTAAATTGGAGAAAAACGGTTATATCAGTCGTGAACCATTGGAAAGCGATCGTCGTGTGATGGTAATCCGATTAACTGAAGCTGGAATGGCAGCAGCTGATAATAGTAAGCAAGAAGAAGAAACGATTTTTGATGTATTATCAGAATCAGAACAAGAATCATTCAAAATCATCTTGAGTAAATTACTCGAAACATTAGAGGCTGAAATTCCTGAAGAAGAGCGCGACTTTAGAGGTTCGCATATGCGTTGTAGACATGGAGGTCACGGACATGGACACGGTCGTGGTTTTGGTGGAGGTCCTGGTAAAATGGATCCGAGATTTGATCCTCGGGATATGTTTGGATCACCTGATTTTCCAAAAAGAGGAAAATTTGGCTTTGATTCGTTCAAACAAAATACTGAAGACGACGATGGGTTTAACGATTTTTAATAAGTATTGATTCGATACGGTAGGACAAGATTTCTCAAATGGGAAAGCTTGTTTTTTATTGCTATTTTCAATCTAGTTTCAACAACTAGATTGAATGTTTTTGGAAAAAATGTTAAACTGTTTTAGTAAGTAGAAGGAGGGATCTTGTGAATGAAATAAAATCCTCTTTAGAAGTTTGGGGAAAGGAACTGGTCGATGTTCATTTGCCAAGATGGCATGAATTACCTGAAATAGAGCTATACATGGATCAAGTGATCACCCTAGTTGAGCGCTATTTATCGCCAGTTATTTTAAAAGAAAAACACACATTACTAACATCATCGATGGTCAATAATTATGTGAAATTGGGACTGATACCTGCACCCAAGAAAAAACGTTATAATCAAAAGCATTTAGCTTTTTTAATAGCAATAACTCTGTTAAAGCAAGTGCTAAGCATACCGGAAATCAAACAGGGAATTCTATTCCAAGGTGCTGTTGTCGGTATTCGTGAAGCGTATAATTTATTTTGTGATGAGCAGGAGGCAGCTTTAGCTGTAGTTGTTTCGCAAGCACTAGGACAAGAACCGATCGGAGCTTTTGACAAACCTATTCCTGTTGAATATATGGTCGTAAAAGGTGCAACATTATCATTTGCAACTAAATTATTTACTGAAAAAGTAATTGAATTAGAACAAAAATATTTAGAAGAAAATGGAGAGCAAAAAAATGAATAAAGAAAAAATTGCCCTATTAGTTGATTCAGGAACAGATGTCCCGCAAGAATTAGTTGAGCAATACGGGATGTATATGATTCCGTTACAGATTATTTATAAAGACCGGATTTATACAGATAAAGTGGATATTACTCCAGAAGAGGTTTATGAACGTTTATCAATAGAAATTCCAAGCACGTCTTTACCAGATGGTGAAACGATCACAAAAATTTTCGAAAAAATCAAAGCGGATGGATATGAAAAGGTTCTAGCGGTCACGATTTCTAGCGGTTTGAGCGGAACACATAATGTGGTTCGTTTAATTGCAGAAGAGTTTGAAGGATTAGAGACATTTGTCTTAGATACAAAAAATATTGGCATCGGCAGTGGTCTTCAAGCAATCGAAGCAGCAAAGTTGATTGAATCAGGTCTTTCTTGGGAGGATATCAAAACAACACTGACAGCAAACGTAGCGAAAGCCAAAGTCTTTTTCAATGTTGCTACACTTGAATATTTGCAAAAAGGCGGAAGAATTGGCTTAGTTGCATCGATCTTAGGGAATGCATTAAAATTAAATCCAATCATTTCTTGTAACGGTGAAGGGGTCTATCATACAGTAGCAAAAGCGCGTGGAAGAAAGAAAAGCTTAGATAAGACTTTTGAATTAGTAAAAGCTTTCGTCGGCGACCATAAGAAATTCGTTTTAGCAGTTGCCCAAGGACAAGCAGTAGAAGAAGCGGAAAGCTTTTATGAAAAACTGAAAGAACAATTTCCCCAAGCAGAAAAAATTTATTTTGGTACGATCAGTCCAGCTTTAGTTGTTCATACAGGGCCTGGTCTTTTAGGAATCGGAATCCAGCTTTTAGACTAAATGTAAATACCAACAAAGGTACATTTATTAGATGCTTTTTGTTGGTATTTTTTTTATTTTCCTCTTATGATTATATGTATCAATCAGATTGAGATATTATTCATTAAATTTTCTCTCAATTTTAGTTGAAACTATCATAAAAATTTTTATGATTATGGTAATCTGTTCAATAATTAAGGGAAGGGAGGGAAATCTATGAAAAAAGCAATTGCAGAATGTCTTGGAACATTTATCTTAGTTTTCTTTGGTACAGCGACTGCTGTTTTAGGAGGCGGAATTGAAGGTATTGGTACTACGGGGATCGCTTTAGCATTTGGTTTGACGATCATTGCAGCGGCGTATAGCATTGGTACAGTATCTGGGGCGCATTTAAATCCAGCAGTATCATTGGGTATGTGGGTCAACAAACGAATTTCAACAATGGATTTGATTTATTATATTGTAGGACAAATCGTTGGAGGTTTGATTGCTTCATTGGCTTTATTATCAATTTTAAATGCCTCAGGAAGAGAGACAACGAACTTAGGCCAAAATGGTTTTGGTGATTTTAGTGCAGTTGGTGCCTTAACAGTAGAAATTATTTTAACATTTATTTTTGTTTTGGTGATCATGACTGTCACAAGTGCCAAAAAAGGCAATGCGAAACTTGCAGGAATCGTGATTGGTTTGACATTAACAATGATCCATTTAGTGGGAATTCCACTAACTGGTACATCTGTCAACCCAGCTAGAAGTTTAGGACCAGCAATTTTTGTTGGTGGAGAAGCGTTATCTCAAGTTTGGGTATTTATTGTCGCTCCGCTGATTGGCGGTGTACTTGCAGCTTTAGTAAGTAAATACTTGCTTGATACTGAAGAGTAGACTTGTAAATTTTAAAATTAAATTGAGAAAGGGATATGACTCTACGAGCCATATCCCTTTCTCAATTCTTTTTTGCTAGAACTACAAATTGATAATTCCAGTTTGATAATGGTCAAAAATAGGTCCTGATAAATTGAACTCAAATGTCTCGCGGTCAACTAGGCCAACAACTTCTTGACTTTGATAGAGATCAATAAGAAGTTGCGCCATTTCTTTTGCTGTGTGAAATGTGGTAAAACCTTTGGTATAATCGTAAGATTTTGACCCATTCGCAACTTGAGCGAATTCTGTTTCAGTCGCAGCTGGAGCTAAGATCTTTGCCTTAAGTGAGGCTTTTTTTGCTTGCAATTCTAAAGCGATAGCTTCAGTAAAGGCACTTACATAAAATTTTGTAGCGCAATACGTAGCAGCATTAGAGACATTTCTATATCCGCCAGCAGAAGAAATATTGATCAACTGCGCATTTTCTTTGTCTTGATAGTCTGTGACATAAAGAGAGGATAATAAAGTCAAAGCTTCAATGTTTAAATGTAGCATTTGACTAACTTTCTCTAAATCTTGATCAGCTACTGAATGATAGTAGCCAAAACCAGCATTATTGATCCATGTTTCAATATCATATCCTTTTAGAGAATTGTAAAGAGCCAACACATTTTTGCTTTGGGACAAATCGACTGTTTTAGTCAGGATCTCAAGTGTTGGATGTTTGGACAGAATTTCCTTCTTTAAGCGATCCAAGCGATCTTCTCTACGAGCAACTAAAATCAAATTTTTCCCGAGATTCCCGAATTCTTTTGCCGTTTCCAAACCAATTCCTGAACTTGCCCCTGTGATTACTGTGTACTTCATACTGATTCCTCCTATTATTTAATGATTTTAAAGCTAAATACAATAAACTTATTTCCTTATAAAATGAGCTAATGATAAAAACGAAGCTTGATGGTACAATCGAAGTATAAGGTTTAGAGTCTACTCTAAAGCAAGGGGAAATTTAGAAAGGATGTGAAAAAAATTTACACGATTAGTGAATTTGCAAAAAAGATTGATATCAGTGAACATACACTGCGCTATTATGAAAAAGAGGGATTGATTAAACCATCTAGAGATGAACATAATTATCGTGTTTATGGAGAGGAAGAGCTTGAGTGGGCGAAATTCGTGAATAAGTTAAAAAATACCGGTATCTCTTTAAAAGAAATCAAACGATACACTCAACTGAGAAGCCTAGGGGATTCAACGATTACTGAGCGTAAAAATTTATTATTAAACCATCGAATAAAAATTATGGCTGAATATGACAAAACCAAAAGTCATTTAGAGTTACTGGATAATAAAATTACGTTGTATGAACAATTGGAAAAAGAATATAAAAAAGAAAGTCTCTAATGTTTGCTTCACTTATTTGTGAAGTCTCTATTAGAGGCTTTCTGTTTAAAAAAAGGTAATTTTTTTCTGAGCTGTGTCAACGGTGGCCTGATCCCCGATCGGAATCGTAAAAATTGGTTGGGTATGACCAAAGTTCATATCATAAATCACCGGTATTTCTCGTAATAAAGGATATTTTGCCAAAATGGCTAAAAGACGTTCTTCTGTCATTTCAGTTTCTTTCGGGAAGCGTCCGATCAATAAAGCCTGTGGATGTTTCACGACTTGCAGTAACGAAGCTAAGCCACGAGCGAAATCATGGTAGTCATTTTCCTCAGCATTTTCAACGAATAAAATAGAACGTTCCAGATTTGGTAAAAAGCGAGTACCGAAAAGTAGCTGAAAGGTTCCTAAATTTCCGCCGTAACAAGTTCCGGTCACGGGTTTTGAATGACTATAAACTTTCCAATCATTCGCAAATAACCTTCGTTTAGGATCGGGTAAATACCACTCATCTTGGCTCCATGATTCAGAAGCAGATACCTCAAAGGCTTGTTCATCTGTTGTGGCTTGTAAAAAAGTTTCGGTTTGATAATCTTGCAGCTCATCCATTTGAAAACTAGAAAAATGAGGACCAACATAGGTCAATAATTTGGTTTTAGCTGTGATAGCATTGCATAAAGCTGTGATGTCACTATAACCGCAAAAAACTTTTGGATGACGTTTGATTAATGCAAAATCAAGATAAGGCAAGAGTTCATTACTATTGAACCCACCGATCGCTGTCAAAATTCCTTTAACATTTTCATCTGAAAAAGCTTCATGTAAATCTTTCACGCGGCTCATGATAGAAGACGAACCAAGAATATCTTGTTCATCCGTATGCGCTGAAAAAGTAACAGTAAAACCTAAATCTGTTAATCTTTTAACAGCAGATTTAATGCCTAGATCTGTTAAACGAGAAAAGCTGCTAGATGGCGCAATGACTCGAATCTCATCACCTGCTTGTAATCGAGGTGCTTTCATTTTTATCGCTTCCTTTTTAATAAAACTTATACTCAATTATAGTCAGAAAACCTTGATTTTTGCAAGATATAGATAAGAATAAGTAAGGAGACTTTTGTCAAAGATGAAACAGTGGACAAAATAAGGTATAATGAAGGAGAATATAGTTAGACTACGAAAAGACAAAAGAAAAAAGAGGTGCCTCTTATATGAAGAAAATATTAGTTGTAGACGATGAAAAGCCAATTTCGGAAATTGTGAAATACAACCTTACGAAAGAAGGATACGAAGTTTTTACGGCGTACGATGGTGAAGAAGCCGTTGAAAAAGTGAAAGAAGTAGAACCGGATTTAATTATTCTTGATTTGATGTTACCAAAAATGGATGGTCTGGAAGTAGCCAGAGAAGTCCGTAAAACTTATGATATGCCGATTATTATGGTGACTGCTAAAGATTCTGAGATCGATAAAGTTTTAGGCTTGGAACTAGGTGCAGATGATTATGTGACTAAGCCGTTTTCTAATCGTGAACTTGTTGCCAGAGTGAAGGCAAATTTACGCCGTGGTGCTACAAGTGCTAAAGAAGCAGAATCAACAACTCAATCAGAATTGACGATCGGTGATTTAACGATCCATCCAGATGCATATATGGTATCCAAACGTGGTAGTAAAATTGAACTGACTCATCGTGAGTTTGAGTTATTATATTATTTAGCTAAACATATTGGACAAGTGATGACACGCGAACATTTATTACAGACCGTTTGGGGTTATGATTATTTTGGAGATGTCCGCACAGTCGATGTAACTGTTCGCCGTTTAAGAGAGAAAATCGAAGACAGTCCAAGTCATCCGACATACTTAGTCACACGACGTGGTGTGGGGTATTATCTTCGAAACCCTGAACAGGAGTAGTGAGTTATGAAGAAAAAGGTTCACTTTTTTCAGTCTGTAAACTTTAAGATTGCCTTATCCTTTATCTTATTACTGTTGATCGCGATCCAAATCATTGGTGGCTATTTTATTAGGGAGCTAGAATCAACAACAATCAATGATTATAAAAAGAATGTTGACTCACAGGTCATTCAGCTGGCAAGTACGTTGAGTACTAAACTAGGCGAAAAGGATCAAGATCGCACAGAGATCGATGCCAATCTTAAGAAAACCTTGAGCGATTTCTCTGCTCCTGAAACAATTGAAGCCCGTATCGTAGATGATAAAGGCATTGTGCGTGCGACGAGTGACTTAAATCAACAAGGAATCATCGGAAAGAAAAATGATTATCGTGACTTAAATGACTTTAGCGCTAAAAAATATTCAGCAATGGATAAAGATAAGCGTGTATATATCAATGTTCAGCCTATCCAATCCCCGACTGGCGACACAGTCATCGGGGTTCTTTACGTTAAAAGTAATATTGAAGGGAAGTATCAGGAAATTACTGATACTGCCCGGATATTTTTTACTGCGTCAGTTATTGCTGGAGCGATTTCAATTATTGTTACACTCTTGATTGCCAGATCGATTACTCAACCGATCGGTGAAATGAGAGAACAGGCACTGCGAATTGCTAGAGGCGATTATAGTGGCAAGGTTCAAGTCTATGGTAAAGATGAACTAGGACAGCTAGCTGAAACATTTAATCAACTATCGGAACGGATCGAAGAAGCACAAGAAACAATGGAAGCTGAGCGTAATCGATTAGATAGTGTGTTGGCTCATATGACCGATGGCGTTATTGCAACCGATAGACGAGGAAAAGTTATCACAATCAATGAAATGGCGCTTTCTTTATTGAATGTGAAAGATGAAGATGTGATTGGTTCTTCTTTATTAGAACTTTTAGATATCGAAACAGACTATACATTACGGAAATTATTGGAAGAGCCAGAAGAGATTTTGATCGATCGTTCATTATCATCACTGGAAGAAGATCAGATGATCATTCGTGTAGATTTTGCAATGATTCGTCGGGAATCTGGTTTTATAACTGGGCTTGTTTGTGTGCTTCATGATGTAACAGAACAAGAAAAAAATGAGCGTGAACGACGGGAATTCGTATCTAACGTATCTCATGAATTACGCACACCTTTAACCAGTATGCGAAGTTACATTGAAGCATTAAGTGAAGGGGCTTGGGAGAATCCTGAGATTGCTCCGAATTTTCTGAACGTGACTTTGGAAGAGACAGATCGGATGATTCGAATGATCAACGACCTGCTGAATCTCTCAAGAATGGATTCTGGAAATAGCGAACTACAATTAGAGTATGTGAATTTTAATGAATTGATCAATTTTGTACTGGATCGTTTTGATATGATGGTTGAAGCTAATGATAAAAACTACACCATTCATCGTGAGTTTACCAAACGTGATTTATGGGTGGAATTAGATACTGATAAGGTAATCCAAGTTTTAGATAATATCTTAAACAATGCCATCAAATATTCTCCAGATGGCGGAGAAATCACTTGTCGTTTACTGGAAACACATAATAATGTAGTATTCAGCGTAACCGATCAAGGCTTGGGAATTCCTAAAAAAGATGTTAATAAAGTATTTGAGCGCTTTTATCGCGTAGATAAAGCACGAGCTCGTGAACAGGGCGGTACTGGACTTGGTTTAGCCATCTCAAGAGAAGTTGTTAAAGCACACAATGGCGCTATTTGGGTGGAAAGTCAGGAAGGTCAGGGTTCTACCTTTTATATTTCCTTACCTTATGAACCTTATGAGGAGGATTGGTGGGAATGAAAATAATGGAGAAAATCGTACGGATCGGGTTGGTTTTTTTAGTGCTACTCAGTTTGTATTTTTCAATGAGTATCTGGGTCAGTTCATCTAAGAAAGAACAACCAGTTCCAAGTGATCCTAAGCTTGCTACAACTGTAGTGAACGAACGAATCGATACAGATGTATTTTTGCCATTACGTTTAGTTCGGATGCAAGATGGTAAATCTGAAATGAACAATAGTGAGAATTTAATCACGAATGTTCAAAACGAAATCAAGCATAGTACCTTTGGAAAATTAGATCGAATTGTGCAGGGGAATTCAGAGCAGTTTGAAAAATATTTATCGATGGATAAAGGATTTGAATTGTTGTATGAAGGACAATTTTTGTTAAGTGAATATATTTCTGTATATAAGCTAGACCTTGATTTAACAGGTATCAATGATGGTGAGGATATCTTCTTTACATGTATCCAAGTTGATTTAAATCAAAATAAAATTCGTTTCTTGGATTTCATCCGCAAAGATGTTTATGAAGCGCCGATTTCAATTGATAAGGAAAAAGTTCTAACACTGATGAATCGGGTCGGTACTCAATACAATCAAATTTCTGATCAGCAGGCGGTTGCTGGAAAGCACTATTATTTGTCTGATGATTTAAAAATGAAAAAATATAGCTATATTTTGGCTTCTCAGCCAGTTACTAAGTTTCGCAATGCTTTTTTCGCGAATACTGACGATATCCAAACAAATGAAGATAGCAAGGATTTATCCTATACTAGCGGCAATGAGCGATTGATTGCAGAAGAAAAACTTGGAACGATTCATTTTAATGGCGAATTAACAGCTCGGACAGCTGAAGATAATATTTATTCAGACAGTTTTAATTACGTTAAAAAATTAGGTACAAATATGGGGAATATTCGTTACTTTGATCGAAGTGATTCTGAAATCAACTATCGAACGTTTGTAGAAGGCTTCCCAGTCTTTAGCGAAAATGATAAAGGACAAGTCCGTGTTACAGTCGGAAACGATAAAGCAGAAACAACCAATGTTGTAATCGAAACAAGTGTAGATACGATTCAAGTACCAATTCCCTCAGAAGACGAAGTTGTTTTGAAAAGTACTGAAAGTTTATTAAACCAATTAATTATAAATGGGGCTGACCAGACGAAAATCAATTCAATGATGATCGGCTATACGTGGCATAAAATCGAAGAAATCACACAGGTTGTTGACCTCACTCCAGAATGGTATATTCGCTATGATAATAAATGGTATCCAGAGCGTGAATTACTAGAAAAACTGGCGAATTTGGAGGTGGAATAATGGACTTCAAACGAATTGAATGGATTTTTTTCCTCGCCTTTTTAGGATTAAATATGTTCCTGTTTGGTATTTATCAAGAAGGACTAAAAGAAGAAAATAACGTTTCTTTCTCGGATCAGACAGATAGTATTGAAAAGCGTTTGGGAAAAGATGGAATTACGTATAAAGGAACGCTGTCTGGTGATAAGATGGAAGGCTATTACCTGAGCGGTGAGCAAACAAACTTTTATGATGCTATTCAAAAAGAACGGGAAACCAGAGATCGTAATTTCTTTAAAAACGGAATTGAAATGATCGATAATTCTTTGACTGTTTATCCTCAAATGAATTATGCGCAGACCAGTTATTTTATTGATGAAAAGAATACCAGAAAATCATTAGAAGCATTTTTGAATGACAAAGACAGTGTTCTGTTTGGCAATGAGTATCATTATCTATCCAACTTTTCTAGTTTAGAAGGAGAATTTCCAGAAGCGATTGTTTCTCAAAGTTATAAGAATATCCCTTTTAAAGATGATACTGCTCAAATTTCATTAAAATTGGAAAAATCAGATGAAGCGGACGGCATACACAAAATCTACAAATACACACAAACACATATTCAAGGCATTGAAGAATTACGGGATAAGATGGATTTATTTTCAGAGCGTGATGCAATTGAAACCTTGTATATCAATAATAAAATCCCAAGTAATTCGAAAATCAACTTTATAGAATTAGCGTATACAAGAATATATAAAATCCGTGAAAAAAATGTTTATGTTCCTGTATGGTTTGTGGGGATCAAGTCCAGTGAAAGTAATTTACAGATCGAACAAGTGAATGCAATGAGCAATACGATTATCACAAATAATACGGTACCAAAGGTGGAAAATCATTCGTGATGGTTGTATAATAAGTAGCTGTAGACTAAAGAAGGGAAGCGAATAAAATAATGAGTCAAGAAAAAGCGTTTAACATCAGCATTCTTGCTAGCGGTAGTACAGGCAATTCCCTTTATATTGAGACAGAGAACAAAAAGCTGCTTGTAGATGCTGGGCTGAGCGGGAAAAAAATTACTTCTTTACTGGCAGAAGTGGATCGTAAACCAGAAGATCTAGATGCTATATTAGTGACACATGAGCATCGTGATCATATTCATGGAGTAGGTGTACTTGCTAGAAAATATAAATTAGATGTATATGCGAATGAAAAAACCTGGGCGGCAATGAATCCTATGATCGGAAATGTTGCTGTTGAGCAAAAACACATCTTTGATATGGGAAAAGTGTTAACTTTTGGTGATATGGATATCGAAAGCTTTGGTGTTTCTCATGATGCAGCAGCGCCACAATTTTATCGTTTCTTCAAAGATAATCGTTCATTTGTGATGCTGACGGATACTGGCTATTGTAGTGATCATGTTCGAGGAACGATCAAGGATGCAGATGCTTATTTGATCGAAAGTAACCACGAGCTAGAGATTTTACGGATGGGTCCTTATCCGTGGAGCTTAAAACAGCGAATTCTCGGAGATAAAGGACATTTATCCAATGATGACGGTGCTTTGACGATGGCTGATGTGATCGGAAACCATACTAAACGAATTTATTTAGGGCATTTAAGTAAAGAAAACAATACGAAAGAACATGCAAGAATGGCAATGGAATCGATTTTAGCTGAAAAAGGATTAGGGGTTAATTTTGATTTTAATGTCTATGATACAGATCCTGAATCGGCATCAGAATTATTTGCGATTTAAGTGAGCGTAGTCTAAAAAGTGTATCATGATTTATCTGTTTAGATGATAGGGAGCGGCAAAGCTGATTGATAGTTTTGTCTGCTTCTTTTTTGTTTCATGAGGAATATCTTATATATGTTTTAATAAATTCTGACTTATCTTGTTTTTTTTCAAGGGGTGCAGTATAGTTAACTATATTTTTGAATGTTAAAAGAGTCATCGAAAAAGCTGTTTTTGTCGGTGGTGTTTTAACAGTAGGAGGAATTAGATGTTTCAGTTTTTACCTCATTCAGTTTTGCAGATGGGTACTATTTTTTTGTCAATTGTCATTGAAGCTTTGCCGTTTGTCATGCTTGGTTGTGTGATATCAGGAGCGTTACATGTGTTTTTAACGCCTGAACGGGTTAAAAAAATATTACCGAAAAATAAATTTTTATCAATCATTGTTGGGAGTCTGTTGGGGTTCTTTTTCCCTTCTTGTGAATGCGGAATTGTCCCAATCGTTCATCAATTTGTTAAAAAGGACGTGCCGACATATACTGCGTTTGCATTTATGATCACAGCGCCGATCATTAATCCGATTGTTCTTTTTTCTACGTATATCGCTTTTAGTAACTCGATTAAATTTGTTATTTGGCGTGTCTTGGGAAGTATGTTAGTAGCTTTAGTTGTTGGTGTTTGGCTAGCGTATATCAATAAAGAGCCTATTTTACATAAAACAGGTATGGATACTACGTGTGCAATAGATCATGTGCATCAGCATGAACATGAGAATAAAACACTTAAACATAAATATTGGTCTGTTTTAACACATGGAATTGATGAGTTTTTTGATTCAGGACGTTACTTGATTTTCGGTTCTCTTTTAGCGGCTGGAATGCAAACATATTTACCGACAGGTGCCATTTTACAACTTGGGCATACAAAAATTTTAGCTATCTTGGTCATGCTTATTTTAGCGGCAACCTTGTCATTGTGTTCTGAAGCAGATGCATTTATTGGTTCTTCATTGTTAAGCTTGTTTGGTAGTGGACCAGTGGTAGGTTTTCTTGTATTCGGACCTATGGTGGATATCAAGAATTTATTGATGATGAAACGTTATTTCAAAACGTCATTTATGTTAAAATTTGTTGGAATAGTTACAGTTGTTGTCAGTCTTTATGCGCTAGCAATCTAAGGAGGGAAGACGAATGATTCGATTTTTGATTTTAATTGGATATACAATGCTGATGATGTATTTGCAAGTATCGGGAAGACTAAATCAATATATAAATGTACATTACGGCTATTTAGCGATTTTATCGATGATACTTTCGTTTATTTTAGCAATCGTTCAACTGATTCTTTGGAATAAAGAAGCGGACAAAACGTCGACAGAGCATCATGAGCATGATCACGACCACGGGTTGACTAAACCTTATCAACGAGGAATCGCGTATCTTTTATTATCTCTACCTTTGGTTGTTGGATTTATGTTTCCAACTATTAGTTTGGATACATCGATCGTTGAAGCGAAAGGATTTAATTTTCCTTTGAGTAAAGAGTCTGTGGGTGATCCTGATGTAGAGACACAGTACTTAAAACCAGATACTAGCATCTATTTTGATAAAACAGATTACGATAAACAGATGAAACAAGCCCTAACGAGATATATTAAAGATAATCACGTGGACGTCACCGAAGAAAATTACTTAGAAGTGATGGAATTGATATACACGTACCCTAGTGAGTTTATCGGAAAGACGATCACATATAAGGGCTTTGCTTTTAATTCTACACAAAAGGAACAGCCTGGTATGTTTGTTTTCCGTTTTGGTATTATTCATTGTGTTGCTGATTCTGGTGTTTTTGGCTTACTGACACATATGCCTGCAGGTCAATCATTCGAAAATAATGATTGGTTGGAACTTACTGGAACGATTCACTCTGATTACTATACGCCATTTAAACGGGAAATTCCTGTTGTTGATGTGACGAAAGTCAAAAAAGTAGAAGAGCCGAAAAACCAGTATGTATATCGTTCGTTTTAATAAAAAAGTCCCAGCCAAAAAAATTGGCTAGGGCTTTTTTAGTTAAAGGTTATTTGTTCCAAATCAGTTCGTACTCCAACTCATTGGTGGCATCTATTTGTTTGTTTACTAGTTGAAATCCTTGTTTCTGATAAAAATGCAAGGCATTCTGATTTTTGGCATAAACAGAAAGAGTCAATGTATTATACTGACTTTTAGCTTCCTGTAAGAGTTGTTGACCGATTCCTTGACTTCGGTAAGAATTGTAAACGAAAATTCCTGCAATATATGTTTCAACCATTCCTAAAAAAGCTATGATTTTATCATTTTTTAGATAGACATAAATTTCCGCTTGAGGTAATTGCTCTCTTACTAAATTGAGATTTTCCTGCCAATAATTTTCAGGAATAAAAGGATGAGCCTCTATATTAGACGTTAGCCAAATATTTAGGATTTCCTCTAATTCCCTCGTTGTTAGGTGAGTTATTTTTTTAATCATATGATTGTTATCCTTTCTAAATGAACTTATGAAAGAACCGTTGTCGCACTCATTTAGTCACCTCCTGAATATATGAATGAAGAAAAACTAATCTTCTTTTTTTCTGATCAAACTAAGGATTTCACGTTTTTCTCTAAAGTTGCGGATATTATGGTTCAGTACTTCAGATAAAACCAAACCCAAAGCAATCGCACCGGCAATCATGACTGCTTGAACAGCTGAATAAACGGCGGTTTCATAATTGCCGATAACTAGATTTCGCACCGCTTGATACGCAAGTCCTCCAGGAACGAGTGGAACCATTCCAGGGATGTTGAAAATCGTAACGGGTAATTTTAATATTTTTGAACAAACAAAACTAACTGCAGCAACACTTAAAGCACCCAATAAGGAACCTAGTGCAGCGCTAGCGCCTACTTGCACTGAAAGCCAATAAAACATCCACCCCGAAGCTCCAGATAATCCACAAGCAATCAGTGAACGTCGAGGAACATTGGTAATAATGGCATATGCTGCAGAGGCTAAAAAACTAAATGAAAACTGAACCAGTAGATTGAGCATGGCTAGTAAACCTCCTTAAATTTAAATAGTAAAGCGATTTGACCGGATATTCTCGATGAGCTTCAGTAACCATTAATAAAATAATTGAAAAACAAAGGCAATTGCAAAACCGATCATCGAAGCCGTCATTATTGCTTCTGTTCCTCTGGAAACACCAGACAAATAGTGTCCAGCAAGTAAATCGCGTAAAGCATTGGTCATTTGAACTCCAGGGACAAGGGGCATGACACAACCGATAATGATCATATCTTGATTTATCCCTAATCCGATTTGGCTACTTAAAAGAGCAGCGCAGCCAATGAAAAATGCAGCAATAAATTCGGAGAGAAACTTGATGCGTAAAACTTTTAAACTGGAGTAATAAAGCCCGTAGCCTAATCCTCCAATCAAACAGGTTAATGGCAAATCTGACCAGACGCCGCCAAATAAAATCATGATCGTACCGCTCACAACCGCAGCACTAACAAAACGTAGCCACAGTGGAAAAAATTTCCGTTCTTGCTCTAATGCTTTCAATTGTTCTAATAGTTCTTCAAGTGTGAAAAATCCAGACACATATTCTCTAGAAAGTTGATTGATGCGTGAGACTTTTTCCAAATTGATCGATCTATTTAAAATCTGAACCATTCGAATGGTTGAAGTGCCGTCTAATCCGACGAAAAGTCCGGTTTGCGTAACATAGCTGACTAAGCGATAATCGCCTGAGGCTAAAGCGATGCGACTCATAGTGTCCTCGACTCGATACATTTCAGCGTCACTTTCCAGCATGATTTTCCCTGCTAATAAACAAGTTTCTAAGACTTTTTCTATATCTATAGTTGTCATTTATTTACCTCACTCTTTAGTGATATCGTATTATCTATGATTAGTATAGTTGATATTCGCTTTAAAAAATAGCATGAGACGATAAAAATATAAATAGGAATCAGATAGTTTGCACAAACACTTGAGGGAGTGCGTTGTTTTTTCTTGGATTTTTAGAAGCAGAATTATCGTTTTTTCAGCTCTTATCGTATAATAAGAAAAATGGGTTGGAATAATTAGGAGCGGGGTAAGGGAAATGATTCTATTAGGTTCTTTGATCAATGGGTTAGCAATTGTATGCGGAAGTTTGCTGGGAGCTATTTTACGCAATATTTCCGAACAAATGAAAGATACGGTGACTAAAGGGATTGGTTTAGGTGTGTTAGTCTTGGGGATTCAAATGGCTTTTAAAACATCTTCTTTTATTGTGATATTAATTAGCTTGTGCCTAGGAGCGATGCTTGGTGAAGCTTTGAAAATAGAGGATAAGATGAATGATTTAGGATTAAAGTTAGAAAAAACTTATGCAAAACCTGGCAGTAATTTTGCTGAAGGTTTTGTGACAGCGTCATTGATATTTTTAATTGGTTCGATGGGAATCATTGGCGCGATCGAAAGCGGTGTAGCAAACAATCATCAAACGTTGTTTACAAAAGCTGTGATGGATGGTTTTTTAGCGATCATGTTGACAGCGACATTAGGTGTAGGAGTTCTTTTTTCAGCAATCCCAGTTTTTCTTTATCAAGGAATCATTGCTGTATTAGCTAGTGTTTTGATGCGTTATATTCCGAAAGAACTTCTCGATATAATGATGGGTGAAATAAGTGCGATTGGCGGTCTGATGATTTTAGGGATTGGATTGAATATTATGGGACTAGCCAAAATAAGAGTATCAAATTATCTTCCAGGCATTCTTATTTTGATTGCGATTATTACAGTGCAATTTTATCTATAAACAAAGTAAAAAAAATCTATATCGCAATAAATGATGACAGAAAGGTGTCATCTTTTTTGTGTTATGCTCGTCTTATAAAAGTGAAGGAGTGAAACAAATGACAATTCAGCTAACAGAAAAAACAATCAAGGGAAAGAAAATACGCACAAATAATCAGTGTTTGGATGAAATTATGGCCTTGTGGAGTAAAGTTTCATCGATGAAGCTAGATGGAGAGATTTTTGCGGTGTATTCAAACTATGCTAGTAACTTCAAAGGCGATTATGATTTATTAATAGGAAATGAACAAGCTGATTTTCCTGAAAGTGTTGTGATCAATTCTGGTGCTTATGAGGAAATTCTTGTAAAAAATGCTACCCCCGAAGGTGTTGGTGAAGCTTGGCAAGCAATTTGGAAAGATGAAGAGCTGGAGAAAAAACGCACCTATCAAAGTGACGTAGAACATTATAAAAAAGATGGTTCGGTAGTCATTTGTCTTTCTGTTTAACTCGTTTAAGGGTCAGGAATAAAACTCGATGAGTTTTGTTCCTGATTTTTTTATTCAAATCCAAGGGAATAACCGTGCATTTTGTGCATAAATATTTATTTAAAGTGGATAAATTAATAAAAAACCATTGACTTGTATGTCGAGAAAACTTATACTATGGAAAACAATCAAAAAATTAAAAGAAAAGAAGTGAAGTGGATGAAGGTTTCAATTATTGGTGTAACAGGTTATAGCGGATTGGAGCTATTACGATATCTTAAACAGCATCCATTCGTTGAGGTTGTTTCGATCCATAGCCACTCAATGAATAAAAAATCATTAGATACAGTAAATCCACATTTGCAGCACCTAATTTCTTTACCCTTAGAAGAAATCAATCCAAAAAAAATTATGGAACAAAGCGAACTCGTTTTTTTTGCGACACCATCAGGGGTATCCAAGGAATTAGCTGCTCCATTTGTAGAAGCTGGTTTTCCTGTCATTGATTTGTCAGGGGATTTTCGGTTAAAAGAGCATGGAGCATATGAGGAATGGTATGGTTTATCTGCGGCACCAAATCATTTGATTGAAAAGTTTGATTATGGGCTAGCTGAGTATCGGCAAAATCCTCGCTCAAAATGGATTGCCAACCCAGGTTGCTATGCTACTGCTGCGGAATTATCTTTGGCTCCATTATTGAGGGAAAATAAGATTCTGTTGGATTCTATTGTGATCGACGCCAAATCAGGTGTTTCTGGCGCGGGCAAAGGATTATCTCAAAGTACTCACTTTTCAGAAACACATGATAATGTAACGTTGTATAAAATGAACACACATCAGCACATTCCAGAAATCATCCAACAATTAAAAGAATGGGCACCCAAGCTAAATGCGATTCAGTTTTCAACTTCACTGATTCCAGTAACAAGAGGTATTTTCTTAACCGCTTATGCAAAGCTAAAAGAACCTATTTCTGACGAGAAATTAGTTCAGTTATATCAAACACAATTTAAAAATGATCCATTTATCCGTATTCAAAAGGTAGGGCAATATCCTGTACTTAAGCAGGTGATCGGGTCAAATTACTGTGATATCGGACTTGCCCATAATCCAGAAACAACGATGGTCACGGTTGTAACAGTCATTGATAATTTAGGAAAAGGGGCAGCTGGACAGGCCATTCAAAACTTAAATATTTTTGCAGGATTTGACGAACGATGTGGGTTAGATAATCTACCAATTTACCCCTAGGAATAACTAGTAAAAAAGTAAAGGGAGCGACAAGTATGAAGAAGGTCATTGTTATAAAAATGGGTGGAGTAGCCAGTGATAACTTAACAAAATCATTTTTTTTACAAGTTGATCAGTGGCAAAAGCAAGGTAAGAAAATCGTGATCATTCACGGTGGGGGACACTATATTTCAGAAATGATGCAGCGCTTAGATGTACCAGTACAAATTCAAGATGGATTACGAGTTACGACTGAGGAAACATTGAAAATTACTCAAATGGTGCTGATTGGTCAAGTACAACCAATGATCACTGCACACTTTCAACAAGAAGGCTTTTCAGTTGTCGGTTTAAATGCATCTTGCGGTCAAATTATTACAGGTTCATTTTTAGATAAACAAGCATTAGGAGCTGTTGGAACAGTCCAAGAGGTAGATACTGAGTTATTGGAGCATTTACTTGAAACAAACCATATTCCGATCATTGCGCCGTTGGGATTGACTGAAGCTGGAGAATGGCTGAATATCAATGCTGATCATGTCGCCTGTAAAGTTGCAGAAGAGTTACAAGCAGAAAAATTATATCTCTTAACGGATGTTCCAGGCGTAAAAAAAGAAAATCAATGGTTAAAAGAACTTTCTACACACGATATTTCTAAATTGAAAACAGCAAAAATCATCAAAGGCGGTATGTTGCCTAAGTTGGAAAGTGCAGTTGCAGCAATTAAGGGCGGTGTGAAAGAAGTCCATATCACCAATAAGATCCAACATGCTGGAACAGTGATCAAGTTAAAGGAGGCTTACGTATGAGTTATCTATTCCCAAATTATCAAAGAAAAGAGCTGGAATTGGTCAAAGGAGACAAGAATACGTTGACAGATCGTTCAGGTAAAAGTTATCTTGATTTTACCAGTGGCATAGGCGTTATGAATTTAGGCTATAATGATTCTGAACTAAACCAAGCTTTAGCTGATCAAGCAAATCTACTATGGCATACACCTAATTTGTATGAAAATCAATTACAAGAACAAACGGCAATGAAACTAGCAAATAAAAAAGAGTATCTCAGTTATTTTTGCAATAGTGGAGCTGAAGCAAACGAAGCTGCGATAAAATTAGCGCGTAAAGCAACTGGTCGAACCAAAATCATTTCCTTTACCAATTCTTTTCATGGTCGAACATATGGAGCAATGAGTGCAACGGGTCAAGCTAGTATTCATGCAGGTTTTGAACCATTAGTGCCGGATTTTGTTTATTTGCCATATAATGAACTTGAACCTTTATTAGCAGAAGTCGACCAAAAAACAGCTGCGGTGATATTGGAGTTGATTCAAGGTGAAGGTGGAGTAATACCAGCAGATAATCAGTGGATTCAAGACGTTCAGTCTTTGTGCCATAAGTATGGAGCCTTATTGATCATCGATGAAATTCAAACAGGAATCGGGCGTACTGGGACGCTTTACGCTTACGAAAATTATCAGATCAAACCAGATATTTTCACTTTAGCAAAAGGATTAGGCAACGGGATACCTGTAGGTGCTATGTTAGGGAAAAGTTCCCTCGCACAAGCGTTTGGTCCTGGCAGTCACGGCTCGACATTTGGCGGAAATAAATTAGGAATGCGTGTCGCTGCTAAAGTGATCGATCGAATCAATCAGCCAGAGTTTTTACATGAGGTTCAAATGAAAAGTGAACAATTATTTTTAGGGCTGGAGCAACTTGCCGAAAAAAATGCAGTGATTCAAACTGTACGTGGCAAAGGATTGATGATAGGAATCGAGTTTTCTGACCAAGCCGTACGAAATCAAGTAATGGAGCAATTAGAAGCAGAAGGCTTGCTTACCTTAAAAGCAGGTCAAACAGTATTACGACTGTTACCGCCATTAACAATTACACACGAGGAAATCGCTCAAGGACTGAAAATGCTTGAAAAAGTATTAAGTAACCTAGCTACGCAGACTAGTCTTACGGAACTTGCTGAGCTAAAGTAAGGAGAAAAATAAATGATAAATTCTATGTATGGCAAAAGTGTTTTGGATTTAACTGAATTAACTAAAGAAGAATTTCTATCGATCATTGAACTGGCTATAGAAATAAAAGCCAAACCAGAAGCGTATCGCGGAGTCTTAGCTGGGAAAATTTTAGCGATGATTTTTGAAAAAAATAGTACGCGTACGCGTGTTTCATTTGAGGCGGGAATTATTCAGCTTGGAGGACAAGCGATTGTTTTGGATTCAAAAAGCACGCAAATGGGACGCGGTGAACCAATTAAAGATACTGCAAACGTCATGTCTAGCTATGTGGATGCAATCATGATCCGTACCTATTCAGATCAAATGGTTGCCCAACTAGCAGAGGAAGCATCGATTCCTATTATCAATGGTTTAACAGATAACCATCATCCGTGCCAGATACTAGCAGATTTTCAAACGATTTATGAAGAAAAAGGTAAACTGGAAGGAATCAAGTTAGCCTATATTGGCGATGGTAACAATATGGCGCATTCCTTTTTGATCGGTGCAAGTATAGTCGGGATGGATGTCAGCATTGCAACGCCTAAAGGCTACGAGCCCAAGTCTGAATTTGTAGAGATTGCTAAAAAGAATGCAAAAGAGAGCGGCAGTAAGATCGAAATTTCAAATGATCCAGATCAAGCGGTAAAGAATGCGGATGTCTTGATAACTGATGTCTGGGCGAGTATGGGAGATGAAGCTGAGCAAAAAGACCGTGAAAAGGCCTTTAAAGCCTTCCAAGTCAATAACCGGCTAGCTGTTCAAGCAAAAAAAGATTATCTTTTCTTACATTGTTTGCCTGCACACAGAGGTGAAGAAGTCACAGCTGACATTATTGACGGGACACACTCTGCGATTTATCAAGAAGCAGCTAATCGTCTCCATGCTCAAAAGGCTTTAATGGTCAAGGTTATGACGAATCTATAAAATGAAATGACGCTGAATGATATTTTGTTCGGTGTCATTTTTTTGAAATGTATACATGATCCATTGATTTGTTTCATGCTCATCGGTCAATAAGAAACCAAGAGTAGTCAGATAGGCTTGGAAATCAGCAGATTTCTTTAATTTAGGTAAAAAATAATTGATTTTTGCTTTCTCACAAGCAAAAACTACAATGCCATGTTGTTTAAGAACACGATGAATTTCATTTAAAGCTTGGTCTAAATCATGCCAATGGAAATGTGTTTGAAAAGCTGTCACGAGATCGAACGTTTCAGGAGCACAAGTCAAAGCATGGATATCCATGCTTTCAAAATGAATGTTTTTGTTTGGATGGTTCTTTTTTGCTTGGATAATAGCATCTTCTGAAATGTCGATGCCCGTTATGGATAATGAATTTCTTTGCTGAAAAAGATAAACACTCGAAGCACCATTGCCGACACCAATATCTAAAATAGTAAAGTTATCATTTAATTTGATCCGACTCGTCGCCCATTTGACTAACGGCAAATAAACCCTATTCCAAAGAAGCATCATAAAAACGCCCAAAAATCCAGTAGGCATTGTAGATTGTTTCAACAAAACTCGAAATAAACTGATCAATAACACAACAACGATGATACTGACGAAAATAATCATAAAAAAACTCCTTTATCACCTTAATCTATTCTTTAAAATAGTATACAATAAAAAAACAGTTGCTTGAAAAAAACTTGAACAAGTCACAACGAAATCGTAGCTAAAATAAGTTTATCGGTCCAATAATCAGTCGATTTTGTCAAAATTAAAGGAAATCTTTAATATATAGCAGAAAATATTAAGTTTTGTTTGTAGTTTCGGCTTGTTTTTAGTAGAATGAAACTGTATGAATAGAATAAAAGTGAGGTGTAGATAAATGGGTTTTACAGATGAAACTGTACGTTTTGATTTTGATGACAGTCGCAAGAAGGAAGTAAGTGAGACTCTGGCTACTGTATACAAGGCTTTAGAGGAAAAAGGATATAATCCGATCAATCAGATTGTGGGCTATTTACTTTCTGGAGACCCGGCCTACATTCCTCGTTACCAAGACGCTCGAAATTTGATTCGTCGTCACGAACGGGATGAGATCATGGAAGAGCTGGTTAAATATTACTTATCTGATCATGGAATTACTATTCGATGAGAGTAATGGGACTTGATGTTGGCTCTAAGACAGTAGGTATCGCTGTAAGTGATCCATTTGGCTGGACAGCACAAGGTGTGGAGATCATTCGGATCGATGAAGCGCAGGAAAAATTTGGTTTTGAGCGTTTAGCGGAATTAGTCAAAGAATATGAAGTAACTCGCTTTGTTGTGGGCTTACCAAAAAATATGAACAATTCGATCGGACCCAGAGCCGAAGCGTCAATGGCGTATGGAAAGAAAATCGAAGAAATGTTCCAAATTCCTGTTACCTATCAAGATGAACGTCTGACCACGGTTCAAGCAGAACGGATGTTAGTCGAACAAGCAAACACATCCAGAGCGAAAAGAAAAAAAGTAATCGATAAAGTAGCTGCTGTCATGATTTTACAAAATTATCTAGATGGCGCTGGCAATAAAATTTAAACGACTTGTACAAACAAGTGTAAGATAGAAGGAGAGCATAATAATGGCAGAAGAGCATAATCACGATCATGATCACGAAGGACATGAACACATCACTTTAGTTGATGAACAAGGAAACGAAACACTATACGAAATTCTTTTAACCGTTGACGGACAAGAAGAATTCGGCAAAAACTACGTACTTCTATACCCAGCTGGTGTTCCAGAAGAAGAAGATGTTGAATTACAAGCCTACGCTTACATCGAAAACAACGAAGGAACAGAAGGCGAATTACAACAAATCGAAACAGACGCTGAATGGGATATGATTGAAGAAGTCTTCAATACATTTATGGCGGAAGAAGAAGAATAGAATTTAAATGAGAGCTGAGTCCTTGATAGTTGAGGATTCAGTTTTTTCTTTTGATTCTTGTGACAAGTGACTATAGTTATTTTTATTGGTTAGCTGAATGTTACTAAAAATTTGCTGAAGGTGCTACCGATGATGAATTATTAGGATAGTACAAAACGTTTACACGTGTTGGTTATAAAAATGTAGATAAGTATTCAAGCGACCAGCGGACACTGCACAAGCGGAACTAAGACGGAAGGAAAGGAAGAAAGGGCAATGCTAGTCAAAGCATTCCGATAGAACTAACATAAAAAATACTATTCAAAACAAATACAAAAAGAAACACAAAATCACTATATGAAACGTTATTTAATAGATTTTACTGAAAAAGAGTAAAAGTAACGTTATCTTTCAATTGTAGCAGTGTATGTAAAATGTTGTAAAATATATGTATGATTTTTATATATAGTAAATATTATAATTAATAATAGGGAATATATACAGAAGCAACCACGAAAAAACTTGAACTATACACATTACACGTTTTAAAAGTGGAAGTAAAAATGACAGCGGAAATTAATATTCAAAATAATATACGAAGATCCTTAGCACAAAATGGTTGCTTTGTTTATTGAGGAAATATCGGCAAAGTAAAAATGGTCGATGACTGCTGGTTTGATACAGATTTACCAAAAGGATGCTGGATTTATCCGAATGACGTGTAATACATAGGCAAATACCTAGTATACAGCCTGCGGGTGGTTACATACATCGCTTAAGCGTTTTTTATTATATGCTTTTATTTTATCTTTCTTTGTGATATAATTATTTTACTAAAAGAAAGGGATGGTTGTGTTTTGAAAAAAAGTTTATTTGTTGCAAGTTGTTTGGTAATTTTTGTTTTTTTTGGTGGAGCAAGTTCGGTCAGTGCGGAAGAGGCGACAGAATATTTAGATTTGCAATCTCCTTCAAGTTTACTTAGAGGAGCACCAGCTGTAAAAAAACAATTGCTAAGAAGCGGTGAGTCGATGTCCATAAAAGTTGGCGGAATGAGAAGCAATAGTATTTTTTCCAAATACGTTGTAAAGTTCTTTGTAGATTCAATAGATAAGGAGAGTATATATGTTGCTAGGAGAAGTGATTACGCTGGTGTTCCTCAAAAATATCATGAAAAAATTTATTATACAAACGGCATGGTGACGATGTTTGATTCTTTAATTGATGATGAGATTAGAGGACCAGCATCAGGCTCAGAAACATTTTTAGTGACTAATTATTCTGCTGAATCAGTGAGTGTAAAATTAGGAGTTAGTTCAGGTTTACACTTAAGATCAAATCCATGTATTGATTTTAAAGAGATTGATTTCGATTTAAACAATTTTTAAAATTTAATTCAAAGAGCTTGGGACGTAAGGCCCAAGCTCTTTACTATAAATCATCCATTAATCTCAGTTTTCTCCTTCTGATAATACATAGAAAGTACTAAACCAACTCCAATAAAATTAGCCAAATAAGCTGTACCACCCTGACTAATAAAAGGCAAAGGAATTCCCGTCAAAGGCAGTAATCCAATATTCGAGCCAATATTTTCAAGAATATGGAATAAGAAATACATAATTACACCCGTTGTAATATATGCATAAAATTCGCGTTTTGCATTTAATGTACATATCAGCATTTGATAAATCAGATAAAAGAACAATAAAATCAAAGCACAGGTTCCTACAAAACCATAAGCTTCACCGATCACAGTAAAAATCATATCAGATTCTCGCACAGGGACGTAGACTTGTAAGTCGTTCAGCCCTTTTCCAAGCATTTCTCCAGAACCAATCGCTGTCAGACCTCGTGCTTGCTGAAAAGAAATTGAATCCGCGTATTCAAAAGGATTGAGCCAAGCATGAATTCGATTAAATTGATAAGGCTTGAAATGAAGATACGAAAGAATTTTTTGTCCTCGTTCCGTCAATACCAACAAAATCCCACTAATGCCTAGTGCGCCTAATATGCTATATCCCACCGTTAAAATTTTCCAAGAACACCCAGAAACAAGGACTATGCCAAGCAAAATCGAGATAAAAACTAAGCTCGTGCCAAAATCTTTTTGATAAAACATCAAGCCTAAAATAGGGATACTGACCAAAAATAATTCTCCCAATAAATGGAAATCTTCTTTTAAAGTTGAAGGATAGGATGAACGTTGTCGTCTTCTGGTAACAATATAAGCCAACATTAAAATATAACCAAGCTTCATAAATTCCGATGGCTGAAATGAAATTGGGCCTAACCGAATCCAGCGTTTTGTTCCTGTTACCTCAGCCATAATAGGATCATGGAATTTTACAAGCAATCCCATTAAAATCAGCGATGAACAGTAGAAAAACGGCGTCAGTTTCCATAAATATTTAATAGGAATAAACATGGTGAAAAACATAGCTCCGATGCCTAAAATAGTCCATAAAAATTGTTTCTTCAATAAAGGAGCAACCGATTTAACAGCAGGGTCAGCATGAAATGCTCCATATTGAGCGATAAATCCAACTAATATTAAAAGGAAAACAGGGAGAAGAAGGGCGTAATTTATTGCTTCTTTTTTTCGAAGTATCGCATTTCTCATGTTCTGCCTCCTTGCTGTCTGAATGTTTCTCTAAGCTCTGTTGCATGAGCATTCAAAGCAATCCCAAGTGTAATGCTCAATATCAGCAAACTAGATCCGCCATAGCTGATGAAAGGAAAAGTTAGTCCTGTCATTGGAATAAACCCTAACAGACTCCCTACATTTACGGCTACTTGAAGTAAAAGCAACATTCCACAGCCAATAAAAAGATAAGAGTAATAAAGGTTTTTCGATTTGATTGCTAGTAAAAACAAACGACCAACAATCAAGAAAACTAAAAATAAAATCCCTAAAGAAAAAATTAAACCCAACTCCTCAATGCAAATCGCAAAAATAAAATCCGTATCGGCTGCTGGCAAAAAGCCTTTTTTCTGAATGCTATTGGCTAAGCCTAAGCCCCAAAATCCGCCATTATGCATAGCATAGTACGCATTCGACGTTTGAAAGCCTTTGCCTGTGGGATCAATAAATGGGTTTTGCATTACTTCAAATCGTGTCACTAAATAACCAAATTTTTGTGGCATCCAATGAGTTGGGATAGACAATAAGATCAAGGTGCCTAATCGTTTTAGTGCAACAAAGCCAATCAACGCTAGTGACATAAATAAAGGGGATAAACCGCTGGATAAAAATAGAACCAAAACAAGAATAAAAATCATCGATGCTCCAGCAATATTTGGCTGTAATGCAACAAAAAACATAAAGAAAATTGAAACCAGTAGTGAACGTTTATGATTTTTAAAGGTAAAAGGAACTAAGGTATCTGTTTTTGCTAAATTTGCCGCTAAATAAAGAACCAATACCAAAGGCACTAACTCTGAAGGCTGAAACAAAAGTACGCCTAAATTGATCCAGCGCTTGGCGCCACCTACACTTGTCCCGATAAACGGTAAAGAAATAATCGAAAGAAAGGTCATGATTAAGATAAAATGCATCATTTTAGGCTTGCGAAGTACACTCAAATTAAATCGATAAACAAAAAACATGCAGACTAGACTAAAAATAAAGTACATTGTCTGTTTGATAGCCTTACTAGCTGTTCCTAATTCGCTGTCTAATAACTGATAAGAGCTAGAACTATAGACCATTAAAATACCGATGATACATAGGATGAAATAAGGGATTAAAATATAAAAATCTACATAGTGCAATTTGGATAATCTGTTGTGCTGTTTCATTTTTCTGCTCCATCATTCAAGAATTCATGAATGGCTTGTGCATTTTGCGTTTCGTCGATCTCTAAAACACTTCCAGCCTCTGTGTAATCATTAAAAGTCCAGCTCCCTTTAACTGGTACGGATAACGTTTTGAGATTTTTAACAGTTCCTTTCAGAAAATCTTTAGCTAAATCTATTAGCAAATCAGCAGGTATATTCGTGTCTAAGTAACCGATAGCTTCACCGGCAATTTTAGGTAGCTGCATGAATGAAACTGCTTCTTTAGATTGTTTGGCTAAGGCATCCATGACTTGTTGTTGTCTTCTGACACGACCGAAATCGCCTTCTTCATCCATTCTAAAACGGGCATATTGCAACAAGGTATTACCATCCATGATTTGTTTGCCTTTTTTGATATCAACATTGTCTAGGTTGATGTCTTTTTCCGCATCAATTTCAATGCCTTTTGGATACAGTTCATTGATTAATCGAATAAAGTTATTAAAATTAGCAGAAATATAATAATTGATTGGTAAGTTAAACGAATCGTTTAACACTTTTTTTGTTAATTCGGCGCCGCCAAAAGCATAAGCAGCATTGATTTTTTCTAAACCATGATTAGGAATCTGCACATAAGAATCCCTCATGATCGAGACTAATTTTGGTTGTTTTGTTTCGCTATTATAATGGGCGACCATCAACGTATCTGCTCGTCCACCATCTTCATCATCTTCACGTCCGTCATCGCCTATCAACATAATCGTGATTTCTTTTAGATTTGTCTGTTGATCACCAGAAAAATTCGTATTCTTAGACTTATTTACTTGAGACTGGGCTGTTTTTTTTCCATTATGAAAGCTAATAGCGATATAACTTCCAGTAGCGGTAACGACCAATATGCCAAAAAGAACCGTACAAATTAAAAGTTTCTTTACTGTTTTCATTTTTATTCCTCGCTAATCATTTTAATTGATCATCAAATAAAGTTTGGCTTCAGGAATTGAGTTGGATGACGGTATAAAAAGTTCTTTTTGCTCTGAATAATAGATAAAGGCGGTTGTACACTAAAGAAGATAGTTCATAATAATAACTAGATGTCTTCTTGTGCATCAATTTTCACCTCCTAAAGTCCTAACACTCGCCAATATTATTTATCAAAAATAAAAAACCTTCGCTTAAAATAACTCAGCGAAGGGGGATTGATTTCAGCACAAATAGAGCTTTTCATCATTCTCATCGTTGAGTTTTAGCACTATGAAACGTAAAAAGCAGAGCTTTTAGCTACTTTGTGAAAAGCCTTAATTCGACAATTCCTGTCCTACCCATTACTGTCTTTCGACATTTTTGAGCAGTAGCCTGTGTTTCCATAGGAGCCTCACCTAACAAGTTATTCAGATCGCCCTAAATATAGTGAAAATATCACTTGAAGTCAATGAGGGAAGTATTAAATTTTTTATAATATAACGAACGGAGTAAGTACATCATTTGCTTGATTTTATAATTTTTTAAGTTATAAAATCAAGTATTGCAGGGATTTTGTTTGACCATTTTATTATGAAAAAATCAGAGAAACTTAATATTGAGAATAGATTAAGTTTTATTTTCTTTATACTTTCTTAAGCAGAATTGAAGTGAATCAGAAAATAACAAACTTATATTGGAATAAAAATTAGTATCGCATTTGATCGTAAAAAATTGTAAGATTGAATTAGCAAAAGAATGCGTTTACTTTTATTTAGAAATAGGAGGAAATCGATATGACCTATCGCAAAATAGCTCAAGGAAATTGGACACTTGTTGAAAATGAAAATGGAGCAACCCTTGGGTATGCTGAAGCATCTGGTGTGACATTGATAGAAGAAGATGGTTTTGCATTTAAAGATTTAAATAAAAATGGTGTTTTAGATCCTTATGAAGATTGGCGGTTACCAATTGATGAAAGAATCGAGGATTTGGTTTCGAAATTATCGATCGAACAAATTGCCGGTTTGATGTTATATAGCCGCCATCAAACTGTAGCAAAAAATGACAATCATTTTGTTCAAATGTTTTCTGGAACATATGATGGTAAAACATTAAATGATTATACTGGATCACTATCTAATTTAACAGATCAGCAAAAAGAATTTTTGAAAAAAGACCATATTCGTCATGTCTTGTTAACCATTGTTGATTCTCCTCAAATTGCCGCTGAGTGGACCAATAATATACAGGCAATGGCAGAAAGTTTAGATTTGGGTATACCTGTGAATATTAGTTCTGATCCTAGACACAGCACAAGTGCAGATACAGAATTTAATGCAGGGGCTGGCGGAGATATTTCTAAATGGCCGGAACAATTAGGTTTAGCTGCGACATTCGATCCAGCATTGGTTAAGCAATTCGGTGAAATTGCTAGTAAAGAATATCGGGCGTTAGGAATTACGACAGCACTATCGCCACAAATCGATTTGGCAACTGAGCCGCGCTGGATGCGTTTTTCAGGAACCTTTGGAGAAGGAGTGAAATTAGTCACAGCTTTAGCTAAAGCATATTGTGATGGGTTTCAAACGACTCAGAATGGAAAAAATGGCTGGGGTCTAGAGAGCGTAAATGCAATGGTCAAACATTGGCCTGGCGGCGGTAGTGGTGAAGCTGGACGAGATGGGCATTATGGTTATGGCAAATACGCTGTTTATCCAGGGAATAATTTTAACGAACATTTGCAACCTTTTTTGCATGGTGCGTTTGAATTAGAAGATGGAACACAAAAGGCTTCTGCCGTTATGCCATATTACACTATTTCTTATAATCAAGATCAAAAAAATCATGAGAACGTTGGGAATGGATTTAGCGAGTTTATTATCAATGATTTATTACGTAAAAAATATGAATATGATGGTGTTGTTTGTACTGATTGGTCGATTACAGCAGATGCGGTCGAACTAGACCAGTTTATTGGTGGGAAAAGTTGGGGTGTCCAAGATTTAACAGTTGAAGAGCGTCATTATAAAGCTTTAGCAGCAGGAGTTGACCAATTTGGCGGTAATAACGAGATTGAACCAGTATTAGCTGCTTACGAATTAGGCGTTTTAAAACATGGAGAAAAGGTAATGCAGGAAAGGTTTCGCATTTCAGCACGTCGCCTATTAAAAAACATTTTTCAAACAGGAGTTTTTGAAAACCCGTATTTACGTCCAGAACAATCAGAGAAAATAGTGGGAAATCCTGAGTTTATGGCAGCTGGTTATAATGCGCAACAAAAATCTTTAGTGTTGCTAAAAAATAAAAATCGTTTATTGCCGTTACAAAAGCAGATCAATGTTTATATTCCAAAACAGAAAATAGGGAAATCGGCAGACTGGTTTGGTAATATACAGCCTGCTTGTGAAAAAAATCCTGTCAGTTCCGCTGTAGTAGAAAAGTATTTCCAAGTAGTAGATACACCAGAACAAGCAGAGGTTGCTCTGGTATTTTTAGAATCGCCTAAAACTGTTGGCTATTCTAGGGAAGACAATGGGAATGGTTATTTACCAATAAGTTTACAATATTCATCTTATACGGCTATACTTGCTCGTAAGAAAAGCTTAGCTGGTACCAATCGGTCCTATCTAGGTAAAAGCAATCAAGCAGCGAATAATAAAGATCTTGAAACTATTTTGGCATTGAAAAATGAATATCCTCATTTGCCAATCATTGTTTCATTAACTATGAAAAATCCAACGATCGTTAAAGAATTTGAACCCTTTGTAGAAGCGATCATCGCTGATTTTGGTGTCCAAACACAAGCAATTTTAAGTGTTTTAAGCGGTGATTTCACACCTTCTGGTTTGTTGCCGTTTCAGATGCCGGCAGATATGGAAACTGTTGAACAACAAAAAGAAGATGTACCATTGGATATGAAGTGTTACAAGGATGAATTGGGGCACACATATGATTTTGGTTATGGAATGGATTTTGAAAAACAAATAGAGGATAAAAGAGCAAATTATCGAAATTAAATAAAAATTTTTTAAATGACTGAGACAAAAGCGTTTATTTCCGAAGTCTTCAAGTCTTAGTACTTTAGCACTTAGAATGTGATTGAAGCGAATCGTAGTAGCTGTTTTTTTCACCGTTTATTCTGATATAGAGCCCGAAAGAAAACTGATTTTTTAGTTTTTCTCGGGCTCTTTTAGTCTAATTTCTCGAACTTAAACGACTTTTGTCACATCATTCTTTAATTTGTTGACCCATATGATTAAACAAAAAATTATCAACGTGCTATAATGTAAAAAAAGTGATACAAAGTGTTTATCTGTATCATAAAAAGTTCGTAAATTTGTATGTTTCAGTTTTATTTCCTTATACAATAAGGTTTTTGAATTTTTGGAACATATGTATAAAAGGAGTGTAACACGAGATGGATAAAAGCAGAAATGGTGCCGAAGTAATCGTAGAAAGTTTGAAAAATCATCAAGTTGATTATGTTTTCGGTATTCCAGGAGCAAAGATCGATGGTCTATTTAATTCCTTAGTGGATGATGGCCCAGAATTGATTGTGACACGACATGAACAAAACGCAGCATTTATGGCAGCAGCAGTTGGACGTTTAACAGGCAACCCGGGTGTTGTCGTTGCGACAAGTGGTCCCGGAGCAAGTAATTTGGCAACAGGTTTAGTAACAGCTACAGCAGAAGGCGATCCCGTATTAGCAATCGGCGGTCAAGTTAAACGCAGAGATTTATTAAAATTGACCCATCAAAGTATGAATAATGCCGCATTATTTGAACCAATTACGAAATATAGCGCTGAAATCCAAGATCCGGAGACGATTTCTGAAGTTTTAGCTAATGCCTATCGTTTAGCAAAGTCGTCGAAAAAAGGAGCCAGTTTTATTAGTATTCCTCAAGATGTCGTCGATGGAACGGTCAAAGCTGCTAATATCAAACCTTTGAGCGATCCAAAAATCGGTTCTGCTTCAAATGAAGATATTCAATACCTTTCTCAACGAATTAAAGCAGCTGAATTGCCTGTTTTATTAGTAGGTATGCGAGCATCTACTGAAAAAGAAGCCAATGCGATTCGTGACATTGTTGAGAAAACAAACATACCAGTAGTTGAGACTTTTCAAGCAGCGGGTGTTATTTCTAGGGAATTGGAAGATCATTTCTTTGGAAGAATCGGATTGTTCCGCAATCAACCAGGGGATATGCTATTAAAACGCAGTGATCTAGTTATTGCTGTGGGCTATGATCCTATTGAATATGAAGCTAGAAACTGGAATGCAGAAGGGGATTCAAAAATTATCGTAATCGACGATACTCCAGCAGAAATCGATCAATATTTTCAACCAGAGCGGGAATTGATTGGAGATATCGGGAAGACATTGACCGTTTTATCGCCTAGTATCGAAGCGAAAGTGCTGTCAGAAAAGGCAACAGAATACTTAGATTCATTACATGAAAAGCTCATCCAACGAGATAATGTAGAAACATCAGCTGTCAATGGACTGACTCACCCTTTAGAAGTTATTGATACCTTGCAAAATCTTGTGACAGATGAGATGACAGTAACTGTCGATGTAGGTAGCCACTATATTTGGATGGCCCGCCATTTTAGATGTTATGAGCCTCGTCATTTGCTTTTTAGTAATGGGATGCAAACTTTAGGAGTCGCGCTTCCTTGGGCGATATCAGCTGCATTGGTTCGACCAAATACGCAAATCATATCTGTATCAGGCGATGGCGGATTCTTGTTCTCTGCTCAGGATCTTGAAACAGCAGTCCGCAAAAAGCTGAATATCATTCATTTGATTTGGAACGATGGCCGTTACAACATGGTCGAATTCCAAGAGCAGTTAAAATATCATAGGATTTCCGGTGTGGATTTTGGCCCTGTCGATTTTGTGAAATATGCCGAAGCGTTTGGTGCAAAAGGGTTAAGAGCTACGAGCGCACAAGAATTAAAAGCAGCGATTTTGACTGGTTTCGAAACAGAGGGCCCTGTTGTAATCGATATTCCAATTGATTACCAAGACAACAAAAAACTTGGCGAAACGATTTTACCAGATCAGTTTTATTAGAAAGGTGATAATAATGACAAAAGAAACAGTCTTATATCAGCACGGAACGTTAGGTGCTTTAATGGCAGGTTTGATGGATGGGACTGAAACGATCGCTAATATTTTAAAAAAAGGCGATTTTGGGATTGGTACTTTATCTGGATTAGATGGAGAATTGATTATTTTAGATGGAAAAGCGTTTCAAGGAAGAGAAGATGGCGCCTTGATTGCAATAAATGAGGAACAAGAGACTCCTTATGCAGCAGTAACTACATTTAAACCAACAATTACTTTCCCGGTGGACGGTCCAGCAGATAATTTAAAAATCAATACTTTGATCCGTGACCATTTAAAGAGTGAAAATCTTTTTCATGCAATCAAGATTCATGGAATATTCAAAGAAGTCCATATTCGAGTAATGCCCAAGCAACAAAAACCTTATAAACGTTTAGTTGAAGTCTCCAAAGAACAGCCGGAGTTTATAAAAGGGAATGTTACTGGTACGATAGTTGGCTTTTTTACGCCTGAATTATTTCAAGGAGTGGCCGCAGCGGATCTTCATTTACATTTTATAGACGATGACCAAACATTTGGTGGACATTTGATGGATTTTGAATTGGAGTCAGGAACAATTGAGATTGAACCGATGGATTCTTTGTTACAGCATTTTCCGAAAAATGATGAAACATTCATTCATACAGCAATCGATTATGCTGATTTAGAGAAAGAAATTCAAGAAGCTGAATAACAAAATGCCTAAGACGGTATCAAAAACTGTCTTAGGCATTTTATTATTTTGTAGTAATTTTCTTGGCTTTTTCTGTATTGGCAAAATGAAGTTTTACATATTTACCCAATAATTCCATGCCGCCTTTTGCTAACACTTTAGCAGCAACTTTATCAGAAGCTGTCCCTGCGCCGGAAGGAACTTTCATACCCAATTCTTTTGATTCTTTGTCCAACTCTTCTAAAAACGCTGCTCGGCTAATGATTGAAGCTGCAGCAACTGCTACATGATATTGTTCGCCTTTAGTAATGAAGTACAATTTTTCACTGACTTGATTTTGTTCACTTCTAACATATTTTTTATAGTTTGCTTCTGGTGTGAATTGGTCGATTAAGATAGCTTCTGGTTTGACTGGTGCAATCTCATTCAGTAATAAATAAATCGCCTGATTATGCAGCGCAACTTTCATATGCACAGCATTGTATTTAGGTTGGATCTGATTGTATTTTTCTGGTTCTACAATTAATAATTTGTAAGGAATCAATTCTTTGATGACCGCAGAAAGCTGCACGATCTGAGGATCTGTCAGTTCTTTGGAATCTCTTACACCTAAAGCTTTTAATTTTGTGACCATCGTTTTATCAACGAAAGCTGCACAAACTGTGACTGGACCAAAATAGCTACCGTTGCCCACTTCATCACTACCTAAAACAGAAAGTTGACTGAAATTTGCGGGTAATGTCGTTGTATTTTTTGAAGCTGAGGTGCTTGATCCTTTGCTTTTGAGTGAGCTGCCCCACTTAGCGGCAGTTCGTGCTGCATCGGGACCTTGGAAAACAACTTTTCCAGAAGTGTAAGCTGTAATCATTGTGCTTCCAGACTTTGCAACAAATTCAGTATATGGAACATGTTTGTTTAAACAATTTTTTTCATAGTATGCATGCATTTTTTTCATCGTATCTTTGGTTACTTTGATTACTTGTGTTTGTGACATAGAGGGACTCCTTTCAAATCTTCTTATTCATAGTAAAACAAAAGTACTGAAAAGTGAAGTATGTTTCTTTGGGAAAAATTATAGACTGATTGCAGATAAACGGCTTTATAATAACGAAAATTTGAGTTTTCAGAAAATCTGTGGTAGAATACATTATAAGTAATGATACTAGTTTGAGTGAGCGGATTTCTGCTCACTCTTTTTAATGGAGTAACATAGGCGGGAAGTGTGATGAAAGATTGATAGAATCCACTTTTCATTGTCTAGCTACA